>CAMBWL010000051.1 GCA_945871625.1 Bifidobacterium breve | reverse complement strand
GCTCCCCGCGACTTTCGCGAGTCGGCATTTGCCAAACTACGCAACGAAGACCCATATCGATTTTACGAAGAAATGGAATTGGCGATTGCCCCGAAGGGCCCCGGCTATATCGCCCTCACCCGCCACGACGACATTTGGCATGTGAGTCGCAATCCGCAACTTTTCTGCAGCGGCAAGGGTTCGAACATCATTGATCTGTCACAAGAACTCAACGAGTTCTTCGGCTCGATGATCAGTATGGACGATCCGAAACATTTTCGCCTGCGATCAATCGTCTCGAAAGGTTTTACACCACGCGAGATTGCGCGCATCGAAGAATATGTAAAAGTCAAGGCGCGAACGATCATTGATTCTGTGTTGGATAAATATGCCGACAAAGAATTCGACTTCGTTGACGAAGTCGCCGCCAAGTTTCCGTTACAAATCATCTGCGAGATGATGGGCATCCCCGAACAAGACGAACGACAGATTTTTGAATGGACGAACACGATTCTTGGCGCGGGTGACCCCGATTTTGGTGGAACCATCGAACGGCTGATGGAGGCAGCGATCGGAATGTTTTCTTATGCCAAGGCGTTGGGTGAAACACGACTCGCCAACCCGACCGAAGATTTGACGAGCGTGATGATGCACGCCGTCGTGGACGGTGAACGGCTAACTAGCCAAGAATTCGGCAGTTTCTTTATTTTGCTGGTTGTGGCTGGCAATGAAACGACTCGAAATGCAATTACGCATGGCATGTTGGCCCTGACCGAGAATCCTGATCAGCGCAAGATTTGGTTTGAAAACTTTGATCTGAATACGAAGACTGCAGTCGAAGAAATCGTGCGTTGGGCAACACCGGTGATTCACTTCCGGCGCACCGCGACTGAGGACACTGACATCAACGGATTCAAAGTCAAGTCTGGTCAAAAAGTAGTGCTGTTCTACAATTCTGGCAACCGCGACGAACGCATCTTCGTCAACCCGTTCAAGTTTGATGTGACCCGCACAGCGCAACCCACCCAAATTGGTTTTGGCGCCGGTGGACCGCACTTTTGTCTGGGTGCGAACTTGGCGCGACGCGAAATTGCCATGATGTTCGACGAGATTCGCCGTCGCGTGCCGAACCTACGGATCACGGGCGAACCCGCCTATCTGCAGAGCAGTTTCATCAACGGCATCAAACGCATCAACTGTCGCCTCGACTAGTTTTTCGCGGCGTAGCGCGAAAGATTCAACTAGTTAGTCGAGGGTGGCTGGTGTGTGGGCCAACGAAAGTGGACCGTGGCTGATTTTTGGCAGAACATATTTTGCGAATAAATCACACTCTTTCAGGTGCGGATAGCCCGACAAAATAAATGCCGAAACTCCGACGTCAATAAGTTCGTTCAACTTGGTCGTCACCTGATCAGGGTCGCCAACAATTGCGATGCCTGCCCCGCTACGCGCACGACCCACACCTGTCCAAAGATTTTGCTCGATGTACCCCTCGTCGTCGGCCGCGGTGCGCAACTCGTTCTGACGATTGACCCCGGTCGAAGTCGAGTCAAGCGACTTGGCGCGAATGGCGTCACCCGTGACTGAGTCGAGTCGCGACAATAATCGCCGTGCCGCCTCGCGCGCTTCACGCTCGGTCTCACGCACGACAACATGACTGCGCCAACCAAAACTCATTGGTCGCCCGTGCCGCTGTGCTCGCTGAGTCATGTCGAGCACAATCGAAGATATCTTCGCGGTCGTGTCAGGCCACATCAAAAAGACATCTGCACTTGCCGCGGCACAGTCGCGCGCTGCTTCTGATAATCCGCCAAAATAAATCGGCGGGCAACCTAAACCTGGCGCCGAAATTCTTGGGGGATCAATATGCAACTGCAAGAACTCACCTTCGAGATTCACAGTTTTGCCGTCAAGCAACTCGCCCAGTGCATACAAATATTCTGTGGTGCGTCGGTATCGAGACTCGCTTGAAAGATGTTCGCCCGGCATCTCGGATGAAATCGCGTTGATCACCAGTCGCGAGTTGGAGATTTGTTGCAGTGTTGCGATTTGTCGTGCAAGTTGCGGTACAACGAGTTCACCGAGTCTCACCGCGAGCAGCAATTTGATTTCGTTGGTCAGAGTTGCGATCGCCGCCGAAAACGCAGTTGCGTCAATGCCAAGGCTGTAGCCGGATGGCAACAACACATTGTCAAAGCCGTTCAACTCGGCACGCCGAACTATGTCGCTGCAGTGCAGCCACGAAGACTGAAGATCTTGGTCGGCTATGCCCAAGAATTCATAGTCGTCGTCACATAACGCAGCGAACCAAGCCAGCTCAACCAATTTTTTGGTCACGCGCTAAATATAGCCAGTAACCGTTAACTGTTTTTTCTTACGAGCAACCACTGGACGAACCGCAGTCGCCGCAAACATAACACGCACCAGCGCGTTGCATATTTGCCGAACCGCATGCTGAACAAATCATGCCCGTGCCGGCGGCTTTTTTGACACCGTGGCTTGGTGGCGCCGAATATGTGCCGGCGTCAATCTGTGCCACGAGGTCACTCGCCGACGGAATCGTCTTTGGATCGGCGAACACATCGGTGCCCTGCATCGTGTGGGTTATCGACTCTTCGACACCGGGCAACGTTGGCTGCAGGCGCTCTTCGCGAGTGTAAATACCCAACTCTGCACGCTCGTCGGTGGTTAGATACTCGACGGCCAATCTACGGAACAGATAGTCGACGATCGATGAAGCCATGCGAATATCTGGGTCATCGGTCATGCCGGCTGGCTCGAATCTGGTGTTGACGAATGCCTCGATGAACGCCCGCATCGGCACGCCATATTGCAAACCATAAGAAATGCTCTTGGCGAAAGCATCCATGATGCCGGCAAGAGTTGAACCTTGCTTTGACACCGTCAAGAACACCTCACCTGGTCGACCATCTGAGTATTCGCCGATGGTTGCAAAACCCTTGCAATCGGCCACTCTGAACTCGAACGTGCGACCACGGCGTGAACGCGGAAGTTTTTCGCGAACCGGCTGGTGAACGACACGCTCGACGATGCGCTCGACGACTTGTTTTGCTGCACCTGATGCATCGCCACCTGTCGACGAACCTTGCTCGCCGTCTTTCTTCATCGTTGAAAGAGGTTGACCGACCTTGCAGTTGTCGCGGTAAACAGCCACTGCCTTGACGCCCAACTCCCATGACAACATGTGCAATTCTTCGATTTCTTCAATCGTTGCTTCTTGTGGCATGTTGACCGTCTTCGAGATCGCACCCGACAAGAATGGCTGGGTTGCACCCATCATGCGCACGTGGCCTTCGTAGTGAATTGTGTTGTCGCCCATTGAGCAGGCGAAAACTGGAAGGTGCTCTGATTTAAGATCTGGCGAACCGACGATGGTTTTGTTTTCGTCGATGTAAGCCACGATGCGATCAACCACGGGTGCTTCGTAGCCGAGCTGATTCAACGCCCTCGGCACCGTCTGATTGACGATCGTCATGTTGCCGCCACCGACGAGTTTTTTGAATTTCACCAAACCAAGATCTGGTTCGATGCCGGTTGTGTCGCAGTCCATCATCAGACCGATCGTGCCTGTCGGCGCCAACACGGTTGCTTGACTGTTGCGCACGCCGTATTCTTCACCGTCACGAACTGCTGACTCCCATGCTGCCGTCGCCGCGTCGACCAAACTCGGTTGCACAACATCAACGTTGTCGATCTCAAGGTTGGCGTCGCGGTGCAAACGCAGAACATTTAGCATGTATCGCTCGTTGGCCGAGAAGCCAGCGAATGGTCCCATTCGACTTGCAGTGCGCGCACTCGTCGCATACGCATGGCCAGTCATCAACGAAGTAAGTGCCGCCGCCCATGCGCGACCACCAGTTGAGTCATAGGGCATGCCGAGCGCCATCAACAATGCGCCCAAGTTGGCGTAGCCAAGACCAAGTTGACGGAACAAACGACTGTTCTCGGCAATTTTTTCTGTTGGATAATCGGCGTTACCGACGAGAATTTCTTGCGCGGTGAACATCACTTCGATCGTGTGCATATACGACTCGACATCAAATGTGTCGTCGTCATTCAGATACTTCAACAAGTTGATCGATGCCAAGTTGCAAGCCGAGTTGTCAATATGCATGTACTCGCTGCATGGGTTTGATCCGTTGATGCGGCCGGCGGCATGGGCCGTGTGCCACTTGTTGATCGTCGTGTCGAATTGCAAACCTGGGTCTGCGCACTCCCATGAGGCGGTGGCAATCTGGCGCCACAAATCGCGGGCGCGAATCGTGCGCACGATGCGACCATCTTTGACCGCGGTCAAATTCCAGTCGGCGTCGTCCTTGACTGCCTGCATGAACTCGTCGGTTACACGCACCGAGTTGTTGGCGTTCTGATATTGCACCGAGAACGAGTCAGAACCGTCGAGGTCCATGTCGAAGCCGGCGTCGCGCAACGCACGAGCCTTCTTTTCTTCACGCGATTTGCACCAGATGAACTCTTCGATGTCGGGGTGACTTGCGTTGAGGATGACCATCTTTGCCGCACGGCGAGTTTTGCCGCCCGACTTGATTGTGCCTGCTGATGCATCCGCACCGCGCATGAAACTTACTGGGCCAGAAGCCGTGCCACCACCTTTGAGGTTTTCTGCGCTGCTGCGAATGTTCGACAAGTTGATGCCCGCACCCGAGCCGCCCTTGAAGATGGTTCCTTCTTCTTTGTACCAATTCAAGATTGCATCCATCGTGTCATCGACCGCCAAAATGAAACATGCGCTGGCCTGCTGCGGCACGCCGTTGACGCCGATGTTGAACCACACTGGTGAGTTGAACGCTGCGCGCTGGGTGATCAAAATAAATTTGAGTTCGCTGCAAAAAGATTCTGCCTCGTCTTGATCAATGAAGTAACCGCACTCGGTGCCCCACTTCGTGATCGTGTCTGCAACACGGTCAACGACTTGACGCATCGAATCTTCGCGCTCTGATGTGCCGGGTGTACCACGGAAATATTTTTGAGCGACAATGTTCGTTGAATTCAGCGACCAAGAGACAGGAAACTCGACGCCAAGTTGTTCGAAGGCGACGCTGCCGTCTTTCCAGTTTTTAATTTGCGCATCGCGACGCTCCCAGACCACTTGGTCGTACGGGTGAACACCAGGGGCCGTAAAGTGACGGCGGATTCCGATTGACAAACGCTCTGGTGCGAGTGACATATTCTTTTACCTTTGCTTTCTGTTTGTAAAGTTACTATTTGATTTTTATTGAAATTTGTTGTTTGCTCGTTCTGCAGTTGGGTGCCGTTGACGTCCCATCAGGGTCTCTGACGAGACCACAAGATGTTGTGCTCAACTGCCCCCCACTGCAGATTTGCCCACAACTGGTAGGTTCAGATTACAGCACTGTTATTTGCCTTTGTCAATCATTTAGAAGCCTTATTTTCAGCGCCCTTTCACGGCTTCAAAAACCAGTTGCAAGCCTACGCCGAGGGCCTTGTGGATTGGAAGTGGATAGCCATGTGAATTACGGGAATCTTCTGTGGATTGCCTGTGCGTAACCGGTTGGTTATGAAATTCGCGTAACTTTCACGGGTATTCCGTTGAGAACGCTGTTTCCCGACAGCGGATCGATTTCTTTTTCGTCGGTCAAAATATTCGAGTTCACACCCGCACGCGATGTCGCCACGCGTGTGTTCGTTCCGGGCATCGAGTGTCCCCAACCGTGCGGCAAACTCACGACACCACTGCGAATCAAATTTGTAATTTCAACTGGTGCATCGACACTGCCGACACGACTCGTCACGCGCACTTTCGAATCACCTAAAACGCCAAGTCGCAAGGCATCATCGGGATGCATCTGCAACGTACAACGTTCTTTGCCCTTGACGAGCACCGTAATGTTGTGCATCCACGAATTGTTTGAGCGCAAATGTCGACGACCAACAAGAGTCAACTGATCAGGCTCAACTTTTATCGCCAAGAGTTTGGCGAGTCGAGCAAGGTCATCAATGAGTTGTGGCGGTGCGAGTTCTATTTTGCCAGATGGAGTGCGCAGAATTTCAGGAAGTCGTGGTTCAAGTGCGCCAAAATCAATGCCGTGTGGCGAGGCAATCAACTTGTCGAGTGTTATGCCACCGGGCACCGAACCAAAGCCGTCGCCGAACGGGCCGGTGCGCAACAGAAAATCGAGTATCCGATCAGGTCCTCGCCGACCAGATTGCGAGAGTTCGTCGATCAACTGCCGAGCATCTCGACCGTAAACATTGGACGCAGAATCTGCGGTCGCGCTGTTGACAATCCCAGAAAGGGCGAGATCATCCACAGCCGAAACCTCTGCGTCAACCCCTAGACCTGCGGCGATCGCCGAAAGTTTTGCGAGAATTTCCCATTCGTCGGGCATGTCTGGCGAACGCGGCAACACCGACTCGCTGTAGTTGGCGACATTTCGCACGGCAAAAGTCAAAAGAGCCAAGTCGTAGTGACTGCGTTGCAACTGCGAAGGTGGCGGCAAAATTACATCTGCAAACTTCGAAGTTTCATTCAGATACAAATCAACGCTG
>CAMBWL010000050.1 GCA_945871625.1 Bifidobacterium breve | reverse complement strand
GCAGTCGCGCCGTAGAATGGTTTCGTGACTGGTTTCAAGGTTAATTCGTCAAAAAGTGAAGATTCAGAGGGCAAATCCTTTGCCGATGTCTACGAAATGGTTTTCGATTACGCCAAACGCGAAACATTGAAACCGATTCGTGGCGCAGGCAGATGGATCGCATATGGCCTGTTGGCAGCGCTGTGCCTTAGTGCCGCACTCGTGTTCGGGGCGCTCGGCGTGTTGCGACTGTTGCAAACGAGCGATCTCGGCGATTCAAGCTCATGGTCTTGGCTGAATTATTTACTTGCGCTCGCGGTTTGTGTTGCTTTGTTTTTCGTCGCAAAGTCACGCATACGCAAAGGAACACTTAACAGGTTATGAGTGGAAAAGATGAAGTATCACGCGAAGAAGTTGTCGCAGGTCTCGAGAAGTTTCAGGATGACCTGAAGGTTTCGCTAGGCAACAAGTCGTTGCAACTGAAAGCACTTATTGGTGGGGCATCTACTTTAGGAATGCTTTCATCATTTTTGTTGGGCCGAAAAAGTGGCAAGAAGCGCGGCACAGAATCTGACACGAATTCAACAGATTAAGTAGCAGTTTTAATGTTTGCTTACGGCGAAAAAGTTTTGTTGATTGACGCCAAGAAACGGCGATACCTGTTCACGCTAAAAAAAGACGGAGAGTTTCATACTCACTCCGGATTTTTGGCGCACGGCGATCTATTGCAAATCGAAGAGGGATCAATACTTAGGTCGACCAAGGGCGCTGAATATATTGTTCTGCGTCCGACCCTCGAAGATTTTGTAATTCAAATGCCACGTGGCGCGCAAGTGATTTATCCGAAAGATCTCGCGCCGATTTGCATGATGGCAGATATTTTTCCGCAGGCCAAGGTCTTCGAATCGGGATTGGGTTCTGGAGCGTTGTCATTGACCCTGCTTCGCTATGGAGCAGAAGTTACTGGTTATGAAATTCGTGAAGATTTTGCCAATCGTGCCCAAACAAATGTCCGAGAATATCTGGGCGCTGACGCTTTGAGCCACTATCACGTCTCAGTGCGAGACGTTTATGCGGGCATTTCTGAAACGGGCTTTGACAGAATGGTTCTCGATTTACCAGAGCCATGGCAGGTAGTGCCCCATGCGCAAGGTGCATTGCGCAAGGGAGCGATTCTGGTTTCTTATTCGCCGAGCATTACCCAGGCGGTCAAGACCCGCGAGTCGATGCGAGACGGCTGGCTTGACCATCGAACACTCGAAGTGTTACATCGCACTTGGCATATCGACGGAGCGTCAGTCAGACCAGATCATCGAATGGTCGCACACACCGGATTCTTGACTTCAGCCCGATTTGTCGGGGTCTAAATATTTTTAGGGTTCGATGAAGATGCACTCACCAGGGCATTCTTCGGCTGACTCTACGACTGCGTCGAGTTGCGAGTCTGCGAAGTTTGCAACCCCGGCGGCACCCTGTGCGTTTCCTTTGGCGGTGGCATAGACAGTCGCACCTTCTTTGACGTAAGCCAAACCGTCGTCAAGCAAAGTGAAAACCTCAGGCGCGATTTCTTCGCAAAGTCCATCGCCAGTGCAAAGATCTTGATCGATCCAAACTTTCATACCCTTGGTTCTCCTTGAATTTTATGTATCTACAACTGTTGACAACGAAAATAGGCTACACGGGCTTTCTGGTGATTTCGTGCCAATAAGACGACTTTTGGATTGAGTCGTTTGACCTATACGGTAGGGCTCGCGACTTGAAAGGCGGAATTCACGATGGCACGAGAGGGCGATCCAAATACTGAATCGGTGCGTGACCGAACCCGTCAACTCGAAGAAAATTTGCTCGCAACAAAAGGGCAGTTAGCCCAAGCAGTGTCTCAAAACGAAAAGCTCTCTTATACATTGCGCGAATCACGGGAGCACATAGCTTCGCTGCGCGATGAAGTCGAGAAGCTGACCCAACCACCAAGTGGATACGGCGTCGTCGTCGGCAAGAACGATGATCAAACAGTCGACATACTGACTAACGGCAGAAAAATGCGCGTCGCAGTGCATCCTGATATTGATCTCGAAAATCTTGAACGGGGCTGCGAGGTCGTGCTCAACGAAAGTTTCAACATTGTCAAGGTCCGCGTCGCCGAAATTGTCGGTGAAGTCGTTCATCTCAAAGAGCTGCTTGAGGATGGCGTTCGCGCCGTGGTCACGTGTCGAGGTGATGATGAGAGAGTTTGCGAGTTGGCAGATTCGATGCGCGGCACCCACTTGCGCAGCGGTGACTTGTTGAGAATGGATCCGAAATCGAACCTGTTGCTAGAGCGCCTCAGTCAACCAGAAATAGAGCACCTACTTTTGGAAGAAGTTCCGGATATTTCCTACTCAGACATTGGTGGGTTGGACGGCCAGATTGAAGAAATCGCGGACGCGGTCGAGTTGCCATTTTTGTATGGCGAGCTATTTGCCGAACACCAATTACCCGCACCGAAGGGAATCTTGCTCTACGGTCCACCAGGATGCGGCAAGACGCTGATTGCCAAAGCCGTGGCCAATAGTTTGGCGAAGAAAGTCTCATCCGCAAACGGCGGCGAGAAGGCAAAGAGTTACTTTATAAATATCAAGGGTCCGGAACTGCTCAACAAATATGTGGGCGAAACCGAGCGACAAATCAGGCTCATTTTTCAGCGCGCTCGCGAAAAAAGTGAAGAGGGTTGGCCAGTCATCGTTTTCTTCGACGAAATGGACTCGATGTTTCGCACGCGGGGCACTGGTATCTCGTCAGATATGGAGTCGACCATCGTGCCACAACTTTTGGCAGAAATCGACGGAGTAGAGGGTCTACGCAATGTCATCGTGATTGGGGCGACGAATCGCGAAGACTTGATCGACCCCGCAATTTTGCGACCAGGTCGACTTGACGTAAAAATACGCATCGACCGACCAGACGAATCTGCCGCCCGACAAATCTTCTCGAGGTACTTGACCGTCGAAGTACCGATCGCTGATTCTGAAATCGATCAACACGGTGGCTCAATTGGCGCAGCGGTCACAGCGATGATCGAACGTACGGTTGACGAGATGTATCGCCAAAATCAAGCGAACCAATTCTTGGAAGTCACATATCAAAATGGGGATCGCGACGTGATGTATTTCAAAGACTTCGCGTCTGGCGCAATGATTGAAAACATAGTGCGCCGAGCCAAAAAATTGGCGATTAAGCGACTTATTGCAGGAGGCAAACGTGGTGTGTCGACCGAAGACCTGACGACTTCGATTCGACAAGAGTTCAAAGAGCATGAAGATCTACCGAATACAACCAACCCCGACGATTGGGCGAAGATTTCCGGCAAGAAGGGCGAACGAATTGTCTTCATACGCACCCTCGTGCGCGACGACAAGGATACGAACTCTGGCGGGCGGGCAATCGAAAAGACCGCCACAGGACAATACCTCTAGGGGTATATTTTGAGCATCGCCAAGGTTCTCGGTATAGAAACCGAATACGGGATAATCGCCATAGGGATGGACTCAAGCCCGATCACATCCTCATCTTTATTGATTAATTCGTATGTCAGTCGATTTGATTCGTCGATTGGCTGGGACTTTGCCGCAGAGATGCCCGGCTCGGACGCCCGGGGCTACAACCTTGACGATGTCTTTCCACCCGACATTGAGGTACAGATGGTGAATACGGTCTTGACCAACGGTGCTCGATACTACGTTGATCACGCGCATCCCGAAATTTCGACACCTGAATGTAGGTTCGCATCGGAGGCGCTGCTTTTTGATCGCGCAGGTGAAGAGATTGTCAGGCAAAGCATGGCGACTGCAAAAACCCTGTTGCCCAAGGGCGCCGAACTCGTGGTCTACAAAAATAATTCGGATGGAAAAGGCAATAGTTACGGATGTCACGAAAATTACTTGCTGAGTAGGGCTACACCGTTTGGAGAAATGGCGAGATTGATCACATCGCATTTTGTAACCCGCCAAATTTTTTGCGGAGCCGGCAAGGTCGGCAGCGAATTTGAAGGCATGCCAAGCAGCTCTGTTGCGTATCAAATCTCGCAACGTGCCGATTTTTTTGAAGAGGAAATTGGATTAGAAACCACACTGAAACGACCCATCGTCAACACTCGGGACGAGCCCCACTGTGATCCGAGCAAATATCGCCGTCTTCATGTGATTGTGGGTGATGCAAATATGAGCGAGGTCGCGACGTTTCTCAAACTTGGAACAACAGCGATCTTGTTGGCGATGATCGAAGATCGACAACTTGACGATGACCTGTTGCTGGCGACCCCTGTGGCGGCGATACGACAGGTAAGCCACGACCCGACATTGCGTCAAAAGATTTTGTTGGAGTCAGGCAAAACTTTGACGGCGCTTGAGCTTCAAGAAATCCTCTGTGAACGAGCCGAGCGCTACGCCACACAATTCGGTCTCGAATCGGTCGGAGACGAGGACGGGAAACTGATTTTGCGAAGGTGGCGCGAGGTGATTGAAGGTTTGAAGGAAGATCCACTCTCGCAAAGCCATATCGTCGACTGGGTTGCAAAGAAGCGAATCATCGATGGCATGTCGGAGCGCCACAATTTGCGCAACAACGACCCTCGGTTGAAAGCGATTGATTTGCAGTATCACGATATGCGTCGCGAAAAGTGTCTGGCATTACGCGCCAATCTAGAGACGATGGTCAATGATGCAGATGTACTTCGTGCGATTGACACTCCACCTGACACAACACGCGCATATTTTCGAGGGATGTGTTTGAAGAAGTGGCCATCTGATGTAGTGGCGGCGAATTGGGACAGCATCGTATTCGACATCGGCAAAGAGCCGCTTAGGCGCGTGCCAATGATGGAGCCATTGCGAGGAACGAAAGCGATGACCGAACACTTATTCGAACAATGCCAATCACCAGTCGAATTGGTAGCGATGCTCGGAAATCAAGTCGCTAGTTCTGACTTTAGGCCAACCAACTGAGCTTTTCTGGCTGATTCGCAATAGTTTTGCTTCGGTCGTTTTATTGGCTATCGTGCGCATATGGCCGAGAGAACCCGAAAACAAAAATCAACCACTGACCGAGTAAAAGAAGAAGTCGTAACCGAAACGAAGCTTGCACCCAAGGGTGAAAAACTGAAGGCGGATTTAGACGACCTACTCGATGAGATCGACGAAGTTCTTGAGTCGAACGCTGAGGACTTCGTAAAGAGTTACGTGCAGAAAGGTGGCCAATAGCCGTATCCTAAAAATATGGCTATGCCGATGTTCGCTGCTGGTTCTGACCCAGGTGCAAATTTTGGAGAATTACTCAAACGAGTCGGATTGTCGCCGTTTGCATTGCACTCGGACGAAAATGATTTAGACATTCCACACGCCACGACCTGCGTGGCGATGCGTTGTTCGGGTGGGGTGGTCATGGCGGGAGATCGTCGCGCCACGTCGGGCAACCTGATTAGTCACCGCAGCATGGAGAAAGTCGTTTCGGCAGACGATTTTAGTGGTGTAGCAATTGCGGGTGCAGCCGGACCAGCCATGGAAATGATCAAACTTTTTCAATTGCAACTAGAACACTACGAAAAAGTCGAAGGCCAGACTCTTTCTCTCGAGGGTAAAGCGAATCAATTGTCGATGTTCGTGCGCAGTAACTTGCCAGCAGCGATGCAAGGCCTTGTGGTCGTCCCGATTTTCGCCGGATTTGATCTGTCATCAAAATCGGGCAGATTATGGGACTATGACGTCACCGGTGGTCGTTATGAAGAGAAAGATTTTGTCGCCACGGGCTCTGGAATGTTGCATGCCAGCACTGTGATGCGAGTTGCTTGGCGTCGTGATCTCACAGTTGACGACGCTGTGAAACTTTGCGCCAAAGCATTGTGGGAAGCGTCAGATGCAGACTCGGCCACGGGTGGTCCGGACGCCTTGCGGGGCATCTATCCAGTTGTGGCTTCAATCACCAAAGATGGATGGAGTGCGATCTCTAACGACAAGTTGGCTCAGATATATGGCGAAATCGCCAAAGAAGTTGGATCGCGATGAGCATGCCCTACTACGTTCCACCAGAACAATTCATGAAAGATCGGGCTGACTACGCCCGAAAAGGCATCGCCCGCGGTCGCACGCTTGTGGCTTTGCAATACGAAAATGGTATTGCCATCATTTCAGAAAATCCTTCCACGACTTTGCACAAGATCAGTGAAATTTATGATCGAATTGCCTTCGCAGGTGTCGGCAAATACAACGAATTTGATCAACTTCGTGTTGCTGGGGTGCGAGCCGCAGATCTCAAGGGCTACCAATTCTCGAGGCAGGACGTGGATGCCCGTAGTTTGGCCAATCAATATGCGCAGATTTTGAGTCAGATGTTCAGTGAGGGACCAAAACCAATGGAGGTCGAACTATTAGTCGCCGAAATTGGCAGCGATGCATCATCCGACAGACTGTTTCACGTGCTGTACGACGGCACGGTGTTGGATGAGCACGATTATTCGGTGTTGGGTGGGGACAGCGAAGCGGTTCTGACTCGACTCAAAGCCGGATATAAATCACAGATGTCGATTCAAGAGGCC
>CAMBWL010000049.1 GCA_945871625.1 Bifidobacterium breve | reverse complement strand
CATTTTCGAACACAAAAACTTTCTGGTGGCCATTGACCGGCATCTCATTGAGCGAAAACTCGTTGCCGTCGGTCGAGCGCGGCACATGGAATGTGCCGCTTGAAATAATTGGCATTGCTGGATGTATTGCTGCTTGGCGCTACTTTTCGCTCGCCGACAAAACTCGTCTCACCAAGTTTTTAAAGACCGGTTCGTTGCACCACGGTAAATGAAAGCCAGCGAATAAAAACAGTGAGTCGGTCTATAAGCGGGATTTTGTAGCACCGACAGTTTCCTGGCGATACCGACGACCATCCATCTATGCGGCCTACCCGAGGGTTGCTCGAAAGCAAACGGACAATTCATACCCTCTGCGCGGCCTTGCTTCAAGTGACGTACCAAGCCGCGGTTGTTGCCAACCACGCTGGTGCGCTCTTACCGCACCTTTTCAGCCTTACCTGTGACGAGTCTTGCGACTCGTCCATCGGCGGTTTGTTTTCTGTTGCACGAAATGTCAGGTTTCCCCGACCTGGCTTTCACCAGCACTTTGTCCTGTGAAGTCCCGACTTTCCTCAATGTTGCAATGCGAACACAACAACACTGCGGTCGACCGACCGACTCACCGTTGTTCTTCAGTGTATTAGCGAAATTAAACGCTTAGCAAGACACCGTGTCGTAGACGAGCGAGTTCAAACTTGGGGTTTCAAGCAACAACGTGGTGCGTGTACCGTCTGCTTTTGGGGCTCCGACTATCAACTGAATGTTGGCTTGTGAGCCGAATGCCATCGGAATCGCGGCGATGTTGGGCTTGCCTGTCGTGGCATCAAATGTCGGGCCCATCGCGGCGATGCCGGGGTTCAACACTTGGGCCAGCAACGCGGCATGGCGCGACTCTTGTTGACCGATTCGAATTGCGTCGGCACGCAATTTTGGATCAGAGATCAATTCGACCACGCCTTGGTAGGTCTGCGCGGCAAGATTTTCGAGAGCGTGCGCAAGGGCGACGACATCCATGCCGATGTTTGGATTCTTGTCGTCGGTGATCAATGCAAGTGCCGGGTTGATATACAAATCATTGATCTGCACATTTGCGCAACGATGTTCTTTGCCACCCAAAGCGCGCACCAAACCGTTCACGGCATCGGCGTGCGCTTGGTGGTCGTCGCGAAAACGCTTGGCAACTTCGGTTGCACCAGCCAGGTTGCCAGTGAACACACCGAGACCAAGTGCCGCCGTATACGTGTCGATTGCGTTGTATTCAAGGGATGCCGCCGTGCGCAAAAGAACTTGATCAGTGACTTCGGCCTCCGCCAATGCGGTGGTGGATGGTGCTTCGCCAAGACGTGCGATTGCACCGTCATCAATTATGCCTTCTTGTTTTCCGCACGCAGCCAATACCAAACCTGAGGCCAAAGACAAACCGCTCAAGCGCAATAATTCGCGACGACTGAGTTGGCTCATTGGGTGACCAAAGCTTGCGCCAGATTTTCTAGAGCGAGATCTAAATCCGTCGAAATTAGTGTGGCTAGCATCGCCGCGTGTCGCGCTTCAACGGTCGTAATTGATGCGAGCAACGCCGCATTTTTGGCAGACGAAAGACGTTCAATGATCGCCGTGTGTGTCGCAACTGCGGTGTTTTCAAGTTCGAGCAGTGTCGACCAGAGTTTGCTCTTGTCTGCGAGCATCGCGAAAAATTTGGTGTAAGCCTCTTCGTTGCGCCGGGTCGCAGCACGCTTGCTGAGCACGCCGTTTAGGGTCTGTCCGTACGCGGCATGGTGGCTGTGCATCAGTACAAGCAGAGCCTGCTCGTCGTCTGACTTAGACTTTTGCGAAACTACAACTTCGTAAATGTCTTGGGCGGCGAGTTCAAGCGACTGGGCGGCAACGAGCAGGGTGATGTCGGTCTCAGAAAGCATCAGTTAAATCTAGACGAATTTAGAAGTCGAGGCTTGACAGCGAGGGGATCCAATTTCGGGCGCGAGAAATTGCCTCGTGCCATTGTGCGCGATCGAGTTGGCTATTCGGGCATACGGTTTGTGAAGGCCGCCATGTGCTGGTGGCTTCGTCAAGTGATGACCAAAATGAAACCCCGACTCCGGCCAGAAATGCTGCACCGAGCGTGGTGGCTTCTGTGACGGGCGAAATTTCAATGTCGCGCCCGGTTGCATTGGCGAGTGCTTGCACAAAAGTCGGATTCCGACTCATGCCGCCATCGATCCGAATCGAGTTGACTTCAAGTTGCGTCGCCGCAACAACCGAATCGACCATATCGGCACCGCGATGGGCGATGCCTTCTAATACGGCGCGAACAACATGACTACGAGAAGTGCCGCGCGTGATGCCGAGCAGGGTGCCGCGCGCGCCATAATCCCAATGTGGCGTGCCTAGACCAAATAATGCGGGCACGAACACGACACCTGCACTATCGGCAACCTGGGCGGCAAGTTCGTGACTTTCTTCGGGTGAATTAATTATTCGAAGATCTTGGCACAACCAGTCAATGTTCGTGCCTGCAGCCAGCATGATCGCTTCAGACGCCCAATGTGTTGTCGTTGCATCGCGGAAGGCGACAATCGGATATGTTCCATGTTCGCTTCGGGTGAAATTTGTCGGGCCGTGTTGCCCCGTGAACGTGTTCAACATGCCACCTGTGCCAAAAGTTATCTTCGTTGCACCGCTCGTGACGCAAGCCTGGCCAATCAACGACGACTGTTGATCGCCAACTAGCGACGCAATGGGTGGCGAACCTGGCAGCACGGTTGCATTGCCGATCACGCCACTTGAAGCGACGATCTCAGGCAGCGTGTCGATGTTGACACGAAGAATTTCGCAAAGTCGTGGTGACCACGAATGTGCGTCAAGCGAGCACAATCCAGTGACGGCCGCGTTGCTTGAATCGGTTGCGTGCAGTTGATTGTTTGAAAGCACCGCGGCGATGTACGAGTCGACGGTGCCGATGCGCACATCGCGAATGTCAATTTTGTTGGCGTCGATGTATTGGCGCAGCATCCATGCTGCTTTTGTCGCAGTTTGATTTGGTGCAAGTTTGATGCCATGTTCGGCTGCAACTGTCATGCAGTCGCCAACCGTGCGCAGGTCTTGCCAACCCAATGCCGGACCAAAGGGTTTGCCCGTTGACTTGCTCCAGATCACCGTTGAGGCACGCTGATTGGTGATGCCAAGAGAGACGATTTTGTCTGTTGCTCGAGATTGTTCAATTGTCTTTAAGCAGACCCGTAACACGGCCTCGGCCATTTCTTGGGCGTCAAACTCGACTAGACCAGGTGCTGGAGTATTGGGCCGGCACGACTCGTAATTCAAATAGTGAAGTGAGCCATCGTGGCGCACAACGCCGGCTCGTAAGCCACTTGTGCCGATGTCGATAACTAAAACGCCCAAAGTTCGACCCTTCTTACATAAGTCGCTCGTCTAAATCTTGTATTCGCCCCGCTTTGATTTGATGTCAAATTTTCCTGGATTCAAAATATCTTGCGGGTCAAGCGTGTTCTTTATCGCCGCCAAAACATTGTGCGCTGAGCCGAGCGCCTGTTTCATGTATTTGGCGCGATTGATGCCAACCCCGTGATGATGCGTGAGATTCGCACCAGATTGCAGAGCCGAGCTCTGGGCTGCATCCCAAACTTGCGAATAGGCGAGTTCGATTGCCGCGAGACTCTTGTCTTTTGGCTCGGCTACGAATGTGAAATAGATGCATGCGCCGTCGATGTAACTATGTGAAATATGGCAAGAAGCACTACGAGCGCCTGCGACCTGCATGATCGAGTGCTTCACGGTTTCGGCAACTTGGTTTACGCGTGACCAGGCGACTGCGACTTCCATGGTGTCGATCACGAAGCCTTTTGTCGAAAGAATCTGCAGTCCGCTTGTGTCGTTGCGATGGCTTAGCCAATTGTCGACGAGTTTCGTGTCGGCAATTTCGGCACGATTATCAAGCGCCGCTTGATTGACTATTTGTAGTGTCGCGTCAACCAAAGTTTCGACGCCTTCGTCCAGAACCAACAGAATGCAGTCGGATCCATCGCCGCCGTGACTGCGTTTGCTCTCGCGCCCGTCGTATAGTCGCAATACGGCGGGTGTAGCACCGTGCCGAACCGCCGTGCGCATAGTTTCGACCGCCGCAGCGAAAGTCTTGAAGCGAAACGCAGCCTTTTTTGTACATGTTGGCAGAGGATGCGCACGCAACCAAACTTTGGTGATGATCCCGAGTGTGCCTTCGCTGCCGATGAACAGTGAAGTTAAATTCGGCCCTGCAGCACCAGCTGGTTCTGTGCCGGTCAAAATTATTGAGCCGTCAGCCAGCACGACCTCGAGACCAGCAACCATGTCGTCAATTTTGCCGTAGCGAGTTGAAAACTGGCCTGCGCCACGCGAACCAATCCATCCACCAACCGTTGAAATGTCGAACGATTGCGGAAAATGACCGACAGATAGTTGGTGTTTGGTGTTGATTTCATTTTCGAGATCGGGTCCAAAAGTGCCAGGTAGCACTTCGATCAGACCTGAGAGTTGGTCGACGTTGACGACGCCGTGCAAGTCTGTGGTGTCGATCACAATGCCAGCGAACAACGGTACCGCTGCGCCACAAACACCCGAACGACCACCAGACACGGTGACGGGCACCGAATTTTTTTCACAAAGAGCAACAACTTCGCTGACTTGTTTGGTCGAAGTTGGTCGACACACTGCGTCTGCACGTCGTGCCGTCTTGCCATTCAGCGACCAATGCATTGACAAGGGCCACCAGTCACGCGAGTGCTCGACGCGGTCTTCAACAGAAGTTGAAACGGGGCACAATCCACCGAGGGCGTTCAAAAAGTCTGCCGAGAGTTGCGGGGCAGATGTGCTTATACGGTCGGTAACTTCGGCGATCGAACTTGAAAACTCAATTGGTGCAGAAGCTTTGATCGTCATAAAAAATTATAATTTGAGTGCGGCACGGTCTTCGTCTGCACAAGAATCACAATAGGCGAGAACCTGGTTGTTGATCTCTTGCTCACTCCAGTCGAGGTATGGTGCGATCAACTCGGCAACATTTCGGGCGCTGGCGACGCTCGCGCGCCGATTGATGATTCGCGCCCTCGTGCGTCGTGAAAGTATGTCGTCGAGGGTTCGGGCCATTTCGAACTGCACCGCGAAAATCGCCTCGGCTCGCAAATATGGCAGTCCGGCGATCAACGGTTTGCCGAGACTTGGGTCTTGCTCGATCATTTCGGCGAGAATCTTTGCCTCACTGCCAAAGCGGTCACGAAGATGCATGGCGTTTTTATCCTTGAGTTTAGTTGAGCTGTTTTCAGCGCCAATCAATTTGAGACTTTTGGTCTGGCATCGAGCCGACTTTTCTAATCTTTCAAGAACTTCGTCAACCGTGTCTTGGGCCATTTTGCGATAGGTCGTCAATTTTCCGCCAGCGATCGTGATCACCCCTGACTGCGATTTTGAAACTTTGTGGCGCCGCGACAAGTCGGCCGTTCGCGAACTGATTTTTTCGCCACTCACGCTTTTGACGAGTGGTCGCAACCCTGACCAAACGGCCGTCACGTCTTCGGAGGTCACATTTGTAGTTACTGCGGCATTGAGTGCCTTGAGTACATAATCGATGTCGACATTTGTGCACTGCGGGTCGTCAATTGAGCCTTGATAGTCGGTATCTGTCGTACCTATATATGTGTATTGATAGGTGCCGTCGTAATTCGAAATCCATGGCACCAAAAATAGACTGCGTTTGTCGCCCGGCACTGGGATCACCACGGCGATGTCATTACGCACGAGTTCCCATGGCACCGTTAGGTGTACGCCTTTGGCGGGTCGAATTGATTCTGGGTTCTTGCCCGCATCGGTCGTCATCACTTCGTCAGACCAAACACCGGCAGCATTGACAACAACTCGCGCATTGACAGTGAAAGCGTCGCCATCATCAGGTTTGACAATTGCGCCGCATGCGCGACCCTGTTCGTCGTGGAGTATTTTTTCAACTCGCGAATAGTTCAAAACCGACGCGCCGTGACTCGCGGCCGTGCGAGCGAGCGCGATGCAAACTCTTGCGTCGTCTGCCATCGCATCGAAATATAAGTACGCCGAGCCAAGTCGCTGCCGGTCCATTGTCGGCAGGTGAGTGAACGCTTTGTCGGCCTTGAGTCGACGGTGAAACTTGCCGATTCGCCAACCACCTGTCAGGTCGTACATCCATAAGGCAGTGCCGAGCGCGCGAGCGATCTTGCGCGAAACGACGCCGTCACGTTTCAAAATCGGAATCATGAACGGCAACGTTTGCACCAAGTGTGGCGCATTTCGTTTCAGGCGATGTCGTTCGCGCAACGCTTCGTAGACGAGCGCGATTTCACCTTGTTGCAGATATCTGACGCCGCCATGAATTAATTTGCTGCTCTTCGAGGATGTGCCCGACGCGAAATCATCGCGCTCGACAAGCGCAACCTTCAACCCGCGGGTGGCAGCGTCCACGGCGACGCCCAGACCCGTAATGCCACCGCCGATTACGAGAACATCGAATTGCTCGCGGCGAACTTCGCGCAAAGCGACAGAGCGCTGAGTACGAGCATCGACTACAGACATCTTTTTAGCCTAAGCCAAAGGATGTATTGATTTCGGCTCGGGTCGACCGCCAGT
>CAMBWL010000048.1 GCA_945871625.1 Bifidobacterium breve | reverse complement strand
AGCCAAAGCCAGTGAAACCACCGCTCGACGTCGACGGTAGACCGGTGCCATGTTGCGCTGGCTAACTGCTGCTACTGGGAAGTTGTTGATTGCTATTGCCATAATGGTGCCTCTTTCGGGGTGGTTTTCTTGGCTAACTTTGCCTGCTTCAACCATAGCGAACGGGTGTTCGTAGTACAACCATTAAACGAACATTTGTTCTCCGAACAGGTGTTTGACTTTGGGGGCGAACGGGCGTACGCTATAGATATGAGCCCAAACACAGACCCAACCCCAATTTCGGCCGCCCGCGCCAAAACCAGCACGCTGACCGAGCGCCAGCGAGGCATCCTTGACTTCATTGTCGTCAATATGCGTGAGCGGGGCTACCCGCCATCAGTGCGTGAGATCGGCGAAGCGGTCGGTCTGAGTTCGTCAGCCACAGTGCACAACCACTTGGCTGCGCTTCAAAAACTTGGATACTTGCGTCGCGACCCGACAAAGCCTCGTGCGATCGAAGTGCGATACGAAGCCTCAAGCGGCGTAGCCATGGAGCACCGCCCCACAAAACATGTGCCACTCGTTGGCGATGTCGCCGCTGGCGTCAATGTTTTGGCCCAAGAAAATGTCGAAGAACTCGTGCCATTGCCAATGGACTTCACCGGCGACGGCGAACTATTCATGTTGCGCGTGCGTGGCGAGTCGATGATCGACGCCGGCATCTTGAACGGTGACTTTGTTGTCTGCAATTCACAGTCGACTGCCAACAACGGCGATGTTGTGATTGCGGGTATTTCTGGTGATGAGGCGACGATCAAAACATTTTCGCGCAGCGGCAACCGCATCACTTTGACGCCATCTAATTCGTCGATGAAGCCGATGGTGTTCAACAGCGACGAAGTCGTGATTTACGGCAAACTCGTCACCGTTTTGCGCCGACTCTAAAACTGCGTCTCACAAATCAGACGCAAGTTGATAGGTCTGATTAATGGTCAGTAGTGTTTGGTAGTGGCCGACATTGACCCTGGCAAATTACAACTTTTTCAGTTCATACTGTTCACCAAACTTGAAGGCGCATTCACTTCGGCTTTGGTGCATCTCGGAGATTGTCTGGGTCTGTACCGCGCCATGGCCAGCGCAACGACGCCGCTGACAACGACGCAACTTGCCCATTTGACTCAGCTCAATGAGCGATGGGTTCGCGAGTGGGCATACAACCAGGCGGCTGCGAAATTGATCTCAACCGAAAACGAGCCGTCTGATCCCCCGACAATTCAAGACGACAAATTCTTTTTGTCTCCTGAGCAGGTAGTCGTTCTTGCGTCTGAGGATCATCCGGCCTTTGGTGTTGGGATGTTTCACAGCCTGCGACAAACCATGCAGCTTCTTGACGACTTGCCAGAAAGTTTTCGCACTGGCATCGGTCAAAATTACGACAGTCGCGGCGCGCAGGGTGCGATCGGAATGGAGCGCAATTTTGAACCGTGGTCTAATGCAAATTTACTCTCGGCAGTTCTACCAAAATTAGATGGCGTAGTCGATATTCTCGATCAAGGCGCAAAAGTAGCCGATATTGGATGCGGTACTGGTGGTGCACTGTTGTTGATGGGCAAGGCGTTTTCAAAAAGCAAATTCACTGGATATGAAATCAGCAAATATGCGCTCGCCCGTGCGGCCGAGAGACTCGACCGCTCAAAACTGACCAATGTTTCTTTCACGGATCCTCGCGACCAGCCATTGCCGACAAACAACAGCGTCGACTTGGTCACAACATTCGATTGCATCCACGACATGACACATCCATTGCAGATGATGCAAGCAATTCGCAGTGCAATATCTGACAACGGCACTTGGCTATTGGTTGATATCAAAGCGCATGATGCATTTACGATGAATGCGAATAAAAACCCAATGGCGGCACTGCTATACGGGATAAGTGTGATGGTTTGCATGTCTTCGTCGATGTCGTTGCCAGACGGTGCGGGTCTCGGAACTCTCGGACTTTCAGCAAACAACGCCGAGCAAATGGCAAAATCTGCGGGCTTTACGCGATTCCGCAAACTTGATGTTGATCACGCGATCAACGCGTTCTACGAGATAAGACCTTAGAGTTCGCCGACTAGGGCTCGACGATCGCAAAACCCATTGAGAAATTATCGAGGTTGCTAAAGATCGTCAACATTGCGGCTGCATCGCCGTCGATCGTGATCGTGCTCTTTTGTAGTTCGTCGACAAAAGTTGTGGTCTGTGCGATCACCTCTAAAAATAAATCGCGCGACAATTTGACAGTTGCCGAGGCGAACTCACTGTGTCGGCCTTGAGTTGCATAAAGCGTGCGGTTTGAGACGCCAAGAATCCATTTTTCGTCTCGTGTGCCTGCCATGTCGGTGAACAACCAGTTGATAGCCAAAGACACGCCACCAAGATTTTCTGAGATGGTGCGCACACCGAGAACGTCAAAAACCTGTTCAATAGCCATTGCCTTGATCAGGCTTCGCGCCCTTACTCGCGCTTCTGAGCGCGGTGGCGGACCATTGCGCAATTCTTGTGCGCCCATCAAATATGCGTTGCGAAATGTCGCCGACTCAGATTGGTAGCCGAGTTGCTCGAGTGCATCGGCTTGCAAGTTGCGCGCACGCTGATTAGTCGATTCAGCAAACACGGCATGATTGACCAGTTCAACAACCCAGCGATAGTCGCCAGCGTCAAAAGACTTTTGTGCGCTATCTAATAATGCGTTAATGCCACCTGCAAGTTCGAGATACTTAGCGCCAGCATGCGATGGCGAAAGTTTGTTGAGGTTCGCCGGGTTGCCGTCATACCAACTCAGATAGCGCTGATAAACAGCCTTGATGTTGTGCACCAGATCGCCATAGAAACCGCGGGTGTGCTCGTTCGCCAAAAACTCATCTGGCAACACCAATAGTTCGGCTATTTCAAGACTCGTCATGCCGTGATTTGCATGGCGCATTGTTTGATCGTGAATCCAGCGATAGAGGTCGCGTTGCAACGTAAGAAACTCGCGCACGTCTTGACGACCCCATCGCGGCCAATTATGCGAAGTGAACAGCACATCTGTATTGTCAGCGAAAAGTTCGATGCTCTCATTGATGTATTTCGACCAGTTCAAGGCGTTGCGCACTAGTGCCCCGCGAATCGGCACCAAATTGTGCATCGTATGCGAGCAATTCTCAGCCATGCATAGCCAGCGGAAATCCGGAAAGAAAAAGTTCATCTCGGCGGGGGCTTCGGTTTCGGGCGTGAGCTGAAACACGATTCGCACACCGTCAACCACGAGCTCTTCACCCGTGAACGTGATGTCGCGAGTTGGCGCCAGCAACGAAGGCGCAGCGGTCGGCACAGAATTGCCGAGACCACTATCTACATGGCCTTGTGGTCCAGGCGGCAGCAACGGCCCAAATTGATATGTCGCTCGACGACTCATCGCCGCACCAGCAATCACATTTTCGGCAATTGCCTCGTGCAAAAAACCGACCGGTGCAATGATCTGACATTTGCCAGATTCGACATCGGCTTTTGTCGTGACACCGAGAACACCACCGAAATGGTCGGCATGCGAATGCGTGTAAATCACAGCGGTTACTGGTCGCCGCTCAACGTGTTGTGACAACAACTCAAGAGACGCTTTGGCCGTGCTGTCTGAAGTTAGCGGATCAATTACGACCCAACCAGTAGTGCCCTTGATGAAAGTAATGTTCGAAATGTCATAGCCGCGCACTTGCCAAACATTTGGCGCTACTTCGAACAATCCGTGGTGAGCATTGAGCGTTGCATGACGCCACAGATGCGGGTTGACAGTTTCAGGGCACTCTCGCCCATCGCGCAAAAACTCGTATGCGCCAGTGTCGATAACTTTGCGACCTTTCTCGTCTGCAATGACCGGCTCAGTGCGCGCGGCAATGAATCCACGACGCACGCGTTCTAAATCTTGCGGGTCGAACTGGCGATCAATTGGCGGCGAATTTTTGGCCCGCGTTGTCACCGACGCTTGCTTAGGCGTCGCTGTTTCAGAACTCATTTATTTACGCGCCATCTGGTGGAAAGTTCGTGCCCCGAGCAATCGGAAAGTATTTGTGGTGATACTGACCGGTGATTTCAAAGATCGCGGTTCCAGTTGCGCCGTCTGAAGTTTTGACCTGCATTTCGCTCAATCCGCCACCCAGAACATTGTCGGCACGATTGGCTATCGCGCTGTAACGCTGAGCCCAACGACCATTTGCTTCGACTGAAATCTTGCGACCACCCTGCAAAGTGAAGGCAACTGTGCCTGCGAGCCCCGCAACATCGTCCCCGAACTTTTCGTAAGAAACTGGGCGCCCAGAAGCGTCAAGCCACTGCAGATCGTGTTGAAAGTCGATCACCGGTATTGGCTCACTGCCATCAGCCGGAGCGAAACAGCCATCAGTGTAAACGCGGGCACCATTCGGGTACTCCCAATGCCAAACGCTGAGCATGCCCTCTTCGAGTTGAATCGGCATCCACATCCACAACGGGCAGCGTGCATGCGACCTAACGCCCCACGAGTGATCACGCTGACCCCACCAATTATCTATTCGAAATGTCTTGCCTTTATGCGTATACGAACCGTTGTAAGTGCCACTTTGAAACATGTGCGACTGATCCCAAATAATTTCATGCTTGGCTTTCATCGTGCCGCGGCGCAATTGATATGGCGCGGTGCGCGCGGCAAATGTGATGTCAAAACTCACCGGAGTTTGGTCGCTTGGCGCAGCTACAAGGCGAATCTTCTTGAGTGGTTCGGCTATGTCAATTGTGATTGGCCCGACGCGAAAGTCGTCTTGATCGCCATCAACTTTACGCAGATGTCGAGCCATGATTGACGAATCTCCAACACGCCCAAGTTGCAGAGAATCCATTTCTTGGCGAGCCGCGAAATGCGCAAGCGTCAAAATCAGAACATCGCCAGGTTCACCGCGCTGGTGCATGATGAAAAACAAACTTTCGCGCCAGTCTTGGTGATAGTGCACAACATTCGGGAATGGCTCAGGTATCTGATGAGCGAATCTCTCGTCAAGTGCGGTGAATTTTGCCATGCCTATTTGCTCATCTTTCTAGACGAAGAGTTTTTCGGTTTCCATGTCGATCATTTGTTGCCCATGGCGATTGGCCATCGCGGCGAACATCGCATCACCCCGGTCAGTTTGTTTGACAAGCACCGATGCGACGATAGCCATTATGTAGCCAGAGGTGCCAAACAGACGGTATTGAGCCCAGATGTCATTGAACGACACACCAATCTGTCGAGCATTGAGACCTCGGCAATAACTTTTCACCAGATTCTGCTCGTAGTTGCGTCGGTCCTCGACTGTAAAGCTTGCACCGATGAAGTACCCCAAGTCGCTGGCACCAGGCATCGCCCCGACGGTCTGCCAGTCGACAACTTTGACGATGACGTCGTTGACACTATGCGTGAACAACAAATTGTCTAACCGAAAATCGCGGTGTGCAATCGTCAGCACACTCGGAAACGCCGCGTAATAGCGCTCGATATTCGATACAAGTCGCTCGCCCAGAGAAAGAATCTCAGGATCGACTAAATCAGAAAAACGGTCGGCAAAACTTGGAAACATCGCCTGCAAAAGTTGACTGGTGCCGGTCGCGGTATTGACCGAGTGTTTGGGCAGCCAATTCACTTCATTTATCTTTGGCGACCCCCATAACGGTGAATGCAACTTGACTAGTTGAGCGATTGATGCCTCGGCTTGCTCGATTGTCGCCCCAGAAATCTGATCACCTTGGGTAGAGCCGACAATGTCTTCAAGCACGAGCACAAAGTCGTCGGTTGGCGCGTCATACCAAACATGAAAACACCGCGGTGTGTCAACATCGACTTGCTCACGCAGGTTCGCGTAAAAACTAGTCTCAAGTTCATAACACCGAGTTGCACGTGATGCGCCGCGACTATTTTCGTTTTGCGACGGCACCTTGACAACGACACTTTCTATTTTTGAGGCTGAATCGCGGGCAAATTTAACTCGGTAACTTTCGGCCATCTGACCTGTGCCGATCGCCGAAATTGATTCGATTCGCAAATTTGAGGCGCCCGAGATGTGCGCGAGAGCCGACGACAAATAGTCGACGCTTATCCCTTTATGAGAAGAGATATCGCCCATCAATCAAACCTTAGAATAAATTTATGATTTCATTCAAAGTTGTGGCGCTGGCTGAGCATCCACATCACTGGCAACAGGCTGCCGAGTGGTCGTTTGCGGCATGGCAGCACGAGTTTCCGAGCGACACCGTACAGACGGATTTGGAACAATTCGCCCTTGCGGCGACCAAACCAAAACGACTGCTTGAAATTTTCGCCGCAATTTCTGATGATGACCAACTGCTCGGTCTGGCGACACTGGTCGACGATGATGAATTGCCGGATGCACCCGAGCCAGGCCCGTGGCTCGCCGCGGTTTTCGTCAGACCTGAGGCAAGAAAATCGACTATTGGTTCGTCACTCGTCCAAACAGCGGTGGGCCGAGCCCACGCGTTGGGCTATGAAAAGATGTTCTTGTACACCGAACACGCAGAAAATTGGTACAAAACAAAAAACTGGACAAAAATTCGCGACACGGTTTTTTTGGGTTTGCACCACACCGTGATGCAACTCGATTTAGTCGA
>CAMBWL010000047.1 GCA_945871625.1 Bifidobacterium breve | reverse complement strand
TTTCATCCGCGTTCGAGCCAATACACTTTGAAAACTCTCACCAAAATGGGTGTGCATGTACTTGTTGACGCCGCTGTTACCGAGGCAACCAACCGATCACTGCGACTCAAAGATGGCACAGAAATTATCGCTGGCACCCGAATTTGGGCTGCAGGGGTTGTCGCACCACCCCACTGGAAATTTCTCGGCGAGACAGATCGCGGCAATCGAATCAAAGTCAATTCAAACTTACAACTCAGCGATTCAATTTGGGTTGTCGGTGATGCTGCGAATTTCCCAGATAGTGCAGGGCGCCCACTTCCGATGGTCGCACCGGTCGCAATTCAGCAAGGCAAACACGTCGCGCGCCAAATCAGGCGACGCGAATCAAGTAAATCTCTCGAGGTTTTCAAATATCGTGACAAAGGTCAGATGGCAACAATTGGTCGACGCAAAGCCGTCGTTGAAATGAATTCGTGGTTGCGGTTTCAAGGCTCACTCGCCTGGCTTACTTGGCTTGCGTTGCATCTCGCATATCTCTCGGGCGGTCGCAACCGAACAAGTATCTTCGCCGACTGGATTTGGAACTACATCGTCTGGACTCCACGCCGAACAATCACCGATTAATTGCCACTTTCTCGAAAGTGCTAGAAATTGCGCAGGGGGAAATATGCCACGACTCAGACAAGTGCCTCGCGAGCAAGCAGACAAATCGGTGTTGCCCGTTTATGACCTGCTATTTGGCGACCGTGATCCTGTTTCATCCCCTGGCACGGCAACCGGCACGCCCGGCGATTGGTGGACGGTATTCGCACTTGTGCCAGAAGTTTTCGAGCACGCAGTTCGCGGGTTCGCGCTGTATCGAAATCCGGCGCGCAAAATTAACGAGCAACTTCGCGAACTCGGACAAACTCGGGTTGGTTGGGCGCGCGCAAGCCAATTCGTATATTCGCAACACTGCAAGTCTTGTCGATCAGCCGGCATCGAAGAAGAAAAAATTCAAGCAATTGCCTGTTGGCAAACTGCCGAGTGTTTCTCGCCCGTTGAACGGGCAATTCTCGCCTACACCGACGCACTTGTCTATGACGGTGGCCGAGTCAGTGATGGTGTTTTTGCGGCGCTCAAATCTCACCTGAGCGATGAAGAAATTCTTGAGTTCACTTACATTGTCGCGATGTACGATATGCATGCGGTTATGAGTCGTGCCTTGCGCACAGAATTTGACGATCGAGACGATCCGATCGTCGAAATAGACGGACCAGAAGGCCCACGAATGAAACTGAAGGTGCAATGAAACTTAAAAGCGGTGTTCACCATGTTGCTTACGCATGTCGCGATGCCGAGGCAACCCGGCATTTTTACGAGGACATTCTCGGATTTCCGCTTGTGCACACCGAGGTGACACAAATTCCGGATTCTGATTCGAATTTTCGCCACCTGTTTTTTGACCTCGGCGACGGTACGTGTATCGCTTTTTTTGATCTGCACAACATGGGCGAAAAGCCTGATTGGCGCTCCGATGTATCGACCGGCAATGGATTACCTGTCTGGGTCAATCACATCGCTTTCACCGCCGACAAAGAAACTCAAGAGCAAGCTCGCGCCTCGCTAGAAGCAGCCGGCATCAAACCGTTTATGGATGTCGACCACGGATGGTGTCACTCTCACTATTACCTTGATCCAAACGGCATCATGATTGAATTTTGTCGTGACACGCCGGGTTTCACTGTTGATCCAGTCGCAGCCCGCGCTTCACTATCCAAAAAATAATCAAGCAGTGAACAACGGCAATCTGTCGTTCCATCCGTTTATAACTCGATCGACTGGCGTGTGCAATACGCCTTCGATCACGCTGCCATAGACAGATCTAAAGTCAGTCGTCACGGCAAGATCACCATCTTTCAATTGATTGAGCGGTGGTTGCTCACCGTGAAACCCGCCAACGACTCGCTCACCGATAATAAACATTGGTCCGGATGTGCCGTGATCAGTGCCATCTGATGCATTCGCGCGCACACGCCTGCCAAATTCGCTGTAGACCATAACCGTTACATCTCTGCTGCGACCAATTGTTCGCATCTGCGACATAAATTTTGAAATCGAATTTGAGACCGTACCAAGAAGCAGCGACTGTGCCGACAATTCGTTGGCATGAGTATCAAAGCCACCTAGTGAGACAGACCAAACACGCGTCGGCACGCCTGCGGCAATCAACTTCGCGGCAATATCTAACTGAGCGCTGAGGTTTGATTCTCCACCTGCGTTACCTCCGATGACCGTGGGCAAGTCAGCCGCAGGCGGTGCAGGATTCTTGAGAATTGGTGAGACAATATCTGCAACTGTAAACAAGTCGCGAATCGAACGCGCGGCGGTTGCTGAGAGTTGACCATCAAGTCTTGTTTTCTTCGACGTTTTTGCAAAGTCTGTTGCGAGCATGCCCGTTGGTATCTTCAGCCCGCTGAGTGGCAGCACGGTGCCCGAGCGTTTGGCACCCTGAAAAAGCGGTGGCAAAGTCGAACCGAGACTGATTGCAAGAAACGGATTCTCAGGCTGTGTTTCAATCCACCGCCCAATCCATCCAGTTTTAATCGGCGTGCGAGATGCACTTTGCCAAATTGCCATCGACGAAAAGTGCGAACGATCAGGGTTCGGATAACCGACACCACGCACAATTGCGAGCTGTTTGTTGTCCCACAATGTTTTGAATCCCGTCATTGAGCCGTTAAGCCCAAGACCATCACCAATCGGCAACACTTGATCCTCTTTATAGGCAAGTTGAGGACGCAGCGACTTATAAATCGGATCCAAATATGGCACCACGGTGTTCAGCCCGTCGTTGCCGCCGTTGAGCGTCACAATCACGAGAATCGGCGTGCCAGTCGGCAATAGTCGTGGTCCTGCAGCCTGAGCCAACTCAAACATAGAAAGCGAGTGCGCTACCGCAACGGCACTAGCACTCGTCAACTTAATAAAGTTTCGGCGGCTGATATTTTTCATGTTTCCTTTCAGGCACTGACCAAATATTCAGGACTGCAGATCGCCAAAGCAGCAAGTCGCGCCGGATCTTGAAGCGCGCCATCAAACGCAGTTTTAGTTCGATCACTCCACTCGGCGACACCCAACCAATCTGCCAGAGCATCAATTCTTTGTTTCTTGGCTACATCCATCAATGGGCTCAAATCTCCTTGGCTGACTATCAATTGCGCGGCTTGAATCAAAGTTTGCGATGATGCAACCGACAACCAGGCTTCGTCAGCCGGCCAACCACCGACACTGGGCGGAAAAAACGGTCGCTGACCCAAAGTGTCAAGGAGTTTTAACAAATAGTCTGGGTTCGCATATCTAGAAGGAACAGTTCTAGTAGCGCGTAACACTGACAC
This sequence comes from Bifidobacterium breve, assembly GCA_945871625.1. Classification (GTDB taxonomy): domain Bacteria; phylum Actinomycetota; class Acidimicrobiia; order Acidimicrobiales; family Ilumatobacteraceae; genus BACL27. The sequence goes on along the minus strand of CAMBWL010000047.1, from coordinate 3,296 downwards.
CAACCATTCAAGTGGGCTCTTGACCTGTGAGTTAATCGGATTTTGAAAAGCATCGCTAAACACCAATGCTTCCATCGTCGGGAGTATCTGACGCCCGCCAAATGCTTTCTTAATAATTGGTGTGGAGGATTTTACGCGCTCAGACGGCTTCATCGGAGTGCTCATCATCGACGATGCTGGTGAAATAAAACGATATGTCATTCGCTCAGGAATAAAACTTTGGCAAGCAGTTGTCAGCGAAAGGTGCCTTGCAAGAGTCACTGATTCGAAATTTCCCGTCGTACCCAAGACAGTTGATGTGCCGGCATAACTTCGCCTCGGTTCTTTGGTGACCAGACCAGAATTTTTCACTACTCGCAGACCCGAAAGCGCCTTCGCAGCCTCTTTGACATCGGTTTCAGAATAATTGTTCACCCCAAGGGTGAATAGTTCTAGCAACTCGCGTGAAAGATTCTCATTGGGAGAATTTGCCGTGTTTAATTGACCATCAAGCCAATAAATCAGCCCACCATCTAAAACCATCTCTTCACACATTTGCGTGAAGTCACCAATCGCGTGTTTTCGAAGACGCGCAATGTGATCAAACATCACAACTGGCTCGTCAACTTTCGAATAGGACGTCGCCCAATGCCCGTGCCAAAACCAGGTCATTCGCTCGACAAACGGAAAATCTTGGTCAACCATTTGGTCAAGCCACCATAAACTCATATTGCGTAACTGCGCTCGCTTAGCAACTTTGTATGGCTCAAGCAGCTCAGAGTTCGGCTTAGGTTGAGCACCTAAGTCGGTGATACCAATCGCTGTTTTCACATCGCCATAATTGGGCAATCCAGAATTTAGCAACTGCTTTGCCGAGACCTTGAAGCCTTGCTTCAACATTTTTCGAAACTGCCCCGGCTTTGGTCCGAACCCAATTCGGTGAGTCAGCCTCGCAATTGCTGTGCGATCCTGATTTGACACATCCTCACTGTATTCACGAGCAGTAAACATCAACCTAACTAAAAGTGCCCCTTGGGTGAACAAAAATTTTCTTGAGCCGTAGCCTGACTGCGTGCATCCACATCAGTTGATACCGCGCGACAAGACAGGTGTCGCTGGCGCGAAAATCGGCAAAACCTCGGTGCGTCGAGTGTGGCGATTTGCTCGACCGTATCGACGTTCAATTCTCGGGTTTCTCGCCACAATTCTCATCACATCGTTGATCGCCCTCGCGCCACCGCTGATGTTTCGACTCATCGTCGACGAAGCAATTCCTGATGCTGACAAACGGCGAATCGTTTCTCTAACCGTGATTCTGGTAATCGTCGCACTCGGTGACGCCGCACTGCAAATTATTCAACGCTGGTACTCGGCACGAATTGGCGAAGGATTAATCTACGACCTGCGCGTTGCCCTGTTCGACAAAGTTCAGAATATGCCGATCGCGTTTTTCACTCGTACGCAAACTGGGGCATTGATCAGCCGCCTGAATAACGATGTCGTCGGCGCACAAACTGCCGTGACCGGCACGCTCGGCAGCGTTGTTTCAAACCTTGTCATTTTTACGACAACCCTCGTGGCAATGCTCGCTCTCGAGTGGCGACTCACATTGTTGGCACTAATTGTCTTACCTGTGTTCATCGTGCCGGCAAAGCGTGTCGGCGCACGGTTGCAAGAAATCTCGCGTGAGCAAATGGGGCTTAACGCTTCGATGAATACGCAGATGACCGAGAGATTTAACGTTTCTGGTGCGCTGCTCGTCAAACTTTTTGGCCGTCACAAAGAAGAAGTCGGCGCATTCGGCTCACGAGCGTCTCGGGTTCGCGATATCGGTGTCACAGCAGCAATGTACGGTCGCATATTTTTTGTTGCGCTCGGTCTTGTCGGCGCACTCGGCGCAGTCGCAATTTACGGTGTCGGTGCGTTCATGGTTGTATCTGGCGGCATCACGATCGGCACACTCGTTGCAATGGCGGCGTTCGTACAACGCATTTACCAGCCGCTCACCGGGCTGACAAACGCTCGACTTGAAGTGCTAACCGCACTCGTCAGTTTCGAACGCGTATTTGAAGTGCTCGATGCACCTGTTGCAATCACTGATCGATTAGGCGCGGTCGACGTGGTTAATCCTCGCGGCGAAATCGAGTTTGACCGTGTTTCTTTTCGCTACCCGCCTGGTTCAAGTGTTTCGATTGGCTCTCTTGAATTAGCGGGTGTCATGCAGGGCGCAGACCCCGATGTAGATGTCTTGCGTGATGTCTCTCTAAAAATTGCACCAGGCGAAACGGTCGCAATCGTCGGCGCGAGTGGCAGCGGCAAAACAACTTTGGCAATGTTGCTCGCTCGCCTCTACGACGTCACATCAGGATCTGTTCGCCTCGACTGCAAAGATGTTCGCGATTTAACTGGCGTCTCGCTTCGCGCTGCGATCGGCGTCGTCTCACAAGACTCACATATGTTTCACGAATCAGTTAAGTCGAATTTGTTATATGCCCGACCCGATGCGACCCACGAACAAATCGTTGCTGCATGCCAGGCTGCAAAAATTCACGACGTTATTGCTGCACTACCTGACGGCTACGACACGATCGTCGGCGAACGCGGTTATCGACTCTCGGGTGGCGAAAAACAACGCTTGGCGATTGCACGATTATTGCTCAAGAACCCAGCAGTGATGATTCTCGACGAAGCCACCAGTCACCTCGACAACGAGGGCGAAGTTCTCGTGCAGAACGCACTCGACGCAGCGATGAAAAACCGCACTTCACTGGTCATCGCCCATCGCCTTTCAACGATCCGTGATGCCGATCGAATTGTCGTTCTCGACAATGGCACGATCATCGAGCAAGGCACTCACGAACAACTAATGAACAACAACTCGCTATATGCCGCACAAGTTCGCGCAGGCGAAACCTTCGAGGTCTAATCCTCGCAATGATTAGATCGCCGTATAGATTTAAATGACTATGAAAAATGCGCGCCAAAAGCCACTTTTAATAGCTCTGCTTCTGCTGGCAACGCCCTTGCTAGCAAATATCAACTCTGCCAGCGTAGGTGCGAGTGCCAAAACAAATTCAACCATCACAATCGGCTTCACGCTCGAGCCAGTAAGTCTTGATATCAGTGGCGTCGCGGGTCAAGCAATTCCACAGGTGCTCTTAAATAATGTTTATGAAGGTCTGGTCAAAGTCGAAAACAGCGGCAAAATCGTGCCGTCACTTGCCAAGTCATACACGGCATCTGCAGATGGTCTGACATACACGTTTAATCTGACTAAAGCAAAGTTCCATGACGGGTCAGGCCTCAACGCCACAGAT
>CAMBWL010000046.1 GCA_945871625.1 Bifidobacterium breve | reverse complement strand
ATTTGGGCGGCCATCTTTGTGCTTGGCTTCGTGGGTTTCCTGGACGACTTTTTGAAGGTTCGGCGACAGCACAACCGTGGATTGTTCTGGAAGAAAAAGGGTTACATCACTTTTGCGATTTGCATTGGCCTCACTTGGTGGCTGACGGCTGCAACTGGCGTGAGTGAGACTCTCTCGTTCACGCGCGCGGACCTGCCAGGGATTACTTTCACCTGGCCATTGTTCGTGATCTGGACGGCGTTAATGGTCTGGGGTACATCAAACGCGGTTAATGTAACCGACGGATTGGACGGGCTGGCGGCTGGGGCAGCATCGTTCGGGTTCATCGCTTTCACGGTGATCGCTTATTGGGCGTTTCGTAATCCACAGATTTACGGTGATGTCGTCAACCCTCTCGACTTGGCCGTGCTCGCCGCATCGCTGGCTGGCGCATGCGGTGGTTTCTTGTGGTGGAACGCCGCACCTGCTCGAATTTTTATGGGAGATGTTGGCGCACTCGGTTTGGGCACCGCGCTCGGTCTTTTGGCAGTGACCACCAATACTCATTTGTTGTTGCCAATAATTTGTGGCATCAATGTTCTTGAAGCCGGTTCGGTGGCCGTGCAGATGGGGGTCTTCAAAGCCTCGGGTCGCAAAAAACGATTGTTCAAAAATTCGCCGATTCATCATCACTTTGAACAGAGTGGTTGGCCAGAGACGACCGTGATAATTCGTTTTTGGATTATTTCTGCGATCTGTGTTTCAACCGCCGTGGCGATTTTTATCGCCGACTTCACGAATGTGCAGAGTCTCTACGGACTGCGACGCTGAAATGACTGTGACGCTTGTTTACGGTCTGGCTCTTGCCGGCAGGGCAGTGGCCAGCGAACTTGTGTCGCGAGGTGAAACCGTGATTCTCGTCGACGACGAACGCAATGACAGTCACACGCAGTTTGCCAATGAGCTGAACAGCGAAATTTCATTCAAACCAACTACTGAAGATCTCAGAGCGATGGTCCAACAAGTTGATCGCGTGGTGCCGGCACCAGGTATTGCAGAAAGTCACGCATTGTTCGCAGTTTCGCACGACTCAAACAAGCCGGTGATGTCAGAAATTGAACTTGCCTATCAATTTGAACAGCAGACCTCGAATCCACGACCGATGGTCGCAGTCACTGGAACTGATGGTAAGACGACTACAACATTGATGGCCACGGCGATGTTGAATTCAGCAAATCACAAGGCAGTGGCAGTCGGCAACACCGAGACACCGTTGATTGCTGCGTTGCGCACTGACGCCCGGGCATTTGCAGTTGAGTGCTCGAGTTTTCGACTCGCGTTTACCCAAACGTTTCGCACCAAAGCTTCGGTGTGGCTAAATCTGGCTCCAGACCATTTGGACTGGCATCGCTCGATTGATTCGTATCGTGCGGCCAAAGCAAAAATTTGGGCCAACTTGCTTGATTCAGATATCGCGGTAGTGCCTGAAGCCGACAAGTCGATTGTCAAATTCGCCAAAGACAGTAATGGGCGAGTCGTGAGTTTTGGAAAAGAGTCCGGCGATTACCACGCGCTAAACGGTGTTCTCATGTCTCCAATCGGCGAGATTATGCATGTCAGCGAAATGGCCAGAAGTTTGCCACACGATGTGACCAATGCCTTGGCTGCTGCTGCTTTGACGATCGAATCTGGATTGGTCAACTGTGCTCAAGTTGCCGACGCCTTGCGAACTTTTGTCAACGCACCTCACAGAATTGAATTTGTCAGCGAATGCGACGGTGTGCGCTGGTTTAACGACTCGAAAGCCACGAGCCCGCATGCTTCGAGCGTCGCCTTGAATTCTTTTGATTCGATTGTTTTGATCGCCGGCGGAAAAAACAAAGACTTGGATCTATCCGAGATGGCCGCGTATCCGCAAAACATGAAAGCAGTGGTGGCAATCGGCAAGGCGGCAAAAGAAATAGCAACGGCATTTTTTGGGGTATGTGAGGTTCGCACCGCAACTTCGATGCGTGAAGCCGTCAGCTTCGCCAACGACTTGGCTAGACCAGGCGATGTAGTGCTGCTTTCGCCGGGTTGCACTAGTTATGACTGGTACAAAAATTACGGCGAACGTGGCGTCGATTTCAAAAACGAAGTTATTTCGTTGGTCAATAACAACAAGAAAATCAAAAGATAAGAGGCAACATGAGCACAGCAACTACAACTAACACGAGTCGCGCTATGACCCTCGCCCAAAGGCGTCGCGCGGTGCTTGACCAAGGTGGTTTGTTGTCTTCGCGTCGAATTGCCCAGAAGCCCGCCAACAGAACCTTCTATGTAATTTTCTTTACCGTGCTGACTTTGATTGCTTTTGGTCTGGTGATGGTCATGTCGTCGTCATCAATAGTCGCGTTGAATCGCGGATCTTCGCCTTGGACGATGTTCTCCAAGCAGTTGATGTGGGCTTGCTTCGGTGCATTAGGAATGGCGTTCTTTTATCGCTTCCCATATTCGATGATGCGCAAGTGGGTTTTTTTATTCTTGGTGATCGGTTATGCAGCGATGCTCTTGCCGTTCGTGCCAAATATAGGTGTCAGCACCAACGGCGCGAGAGCGTGGGTTGCGTTCGGACCTATCGGCTTTCAGCCGTCCGAATTCTTGAAGTTTTTCCTCTTGGTTTACTGCGCCAACTTGCTCGGGCGTCGTCAGAAAGAGGTGACAGATATAAGTCGAACAATCAGACCGATTATCAGCGCGTGGATTGTTGCCGTCGTGCTTTGTTTGGCGCAAAAAGACTTAGGCGGGGCAATCGTGATGACCTGCATAGTGCTAATGGTGATGTTTATGTCGGGCATTCCGATGCGAATCATCGGCGCGATTGGCGGTGCTTCTGCTTTCGGCGCGATGCTTTTCACACTGACCACATCATCTCGCCGTAATAGGTGGACAGCATTCTTGAATCTTGACGAAACCAAAGGATCATTCGGCTACCAAGTTTGGCAATCAGTACTTTCGATCTCAAACGGTGGCATCTCGGGGGTTGGTGTTGGCGCGGGCACAGGCAAGTGGGGTTATGTGCCACTAGCGCACAGTGACTTCATCTTTTCGACAATCGCCGAAGAGTTTGGTCTAATCGGCGTGACCTTGGTTATCGGCGGATTTTTGCTGCTCGTGCTTTTCGGTTTGCGCGCGGCGATGGGCGCACAAGAAAAATTTGGTGCTCTGCTCGCGAGTGGCATCACGATGTGGTTCGCGGTCCAAGCAATTATCAACATCGGTGGCGTTTCAGGGTCGATGCCAGTAACAGGTTTGACGCTGCCACTCATTTCATATGGCGGTAGTTCGCTACTTGTCTGCATGTCGGCAGCCGGGTTGTTGATGAATGTCGCGCGTAACATGAAGTGAGCTATTCACACAAGTAGAACCCCTTGACCGACCCCCACCATCCCATCTTTGCCGTTATTACAGGTGGTGGAACCAGCGGCCACGTGATTCCGGCGCTGGCAATAGCCGAGTTGTTGCAAGAAGTCGGATATTCGCCCCGGCAGTTGCATTTTGTCGGCACCGCGAATGGTGTCGAAACAACGCTTGTTCCGCCCACCGGAATCGCGATGAGTTTGCTCAGCGTGAGCGGCTTCAGTCGACAACTCTCGGTGAGCGGGCTGCAGAAAAACCTGAACAGTTATAAGGCGCTCAAATCGGCGACCCGTCAAGCCGAAACTCTTTTGCAAAGTTTGCGTCCACAAGTTGTCGTGTCATTGGGTGGCTATGCGAGTGTGCCGACGACCCGTGCAGCCGTGCGGTTGCAGATACCGGTTGTCACTGTTTCATATGATCGACAGCCCGGGTTGGCAACGAGGTTGCAGGCTCGCCGTGCGACGGCGATAGCAGTGGCGTATCTTCCCACGATTTTGAAGAACGCGACTTTAACCGGCGCCCCAGTGCGAAAAGCACTGCGCACACTCGACGTAGGGGCAACGCGCGATCAGGCACGCAAACGGTTGGACCTGCCTTCGGATCGCAAAGTTGTTTGCGTAACTGGCGGGTCGTTGGGTTCGGCGAAATTGAATTTGGTGGCCAAAGAAATTGTCGAGCGCAATCAAGGTCGAATCGACTTGTGCGTAATTCATCTGACGGGGCAGCGATATTTCAATGAAGACTTGCCGGACCTCGGTGCCGATTCAAAAATTATCTATCGGCGCCTCGAGTCGACAGTGGCAATGGATGATGTTTACAGCGCCACCGACTTAGTTTTGGCGCGTGCCGGGGCGAGCACCGTTGCAGAAATCTCAACCATCGGTCTAGCCAGCGTGCTCGTGCCCTGGAGTGATGCCGCCGAGAATCACCAAACTGCGAACGCCAATTGGTTGGGCGAAATAGGTGGTGCTCTCGTGATCGACGAAAGTTCGGTGTCGGTGTCGGCGATTGCTGATCGCGTCATCGCGCTTGTCGACGACCAGGCGCAACTCGGTGCGCTCGCAAAATCTGCGCGAAATGCTGGGGCGCAACATCGAAGTTCAACTTTGGCGAAATTAATAGTTGAAACCGCGAAGAGCAGACATCAACTGCCAGATTTGTCGACCAAGAAAAGGGTGCATGTAGTAGGTGTTGGCGGCCCTGGGATGTCGGCAATTGCGACCGTGCTCGTCGAGATGGGACACGATGTGTCGGGTAGCGACGTTCGCGAAACGGAAGCGATTGCACGACTACGCGAAATCGGTGTCCGAGTGAATATCGCACATCAACGCTCTGCCGTGCACGACTGCGATTTCGTGACGGGCTCACCGGCGATCGCCGTGGCGAATATCGAATATCTGCAGGCCAAGAAGTCGGGCATCCCGATTGTTTCGCGTGCGCAGACCTTGGCCAGTATTTGTAGTCGGGTCAAGAGCGTCGGGGTTGCGGGAACGCACGGCAAAACGACGACATCTTCGATGTTGGCGACTATTTTGATCTCGGCCGATTTGAATCCGAGTTATTTAATCGGTGGAGATGTCATCGCCTTCAATCGTGGCGCCAAATGGACGAACGGCGAGTTGTTCGTGGTCGAAGCCGACGAGAGCGATGGCACCCATTTGCAGTTGCCACTTTTTGCCACGATTTTGACCAACGTCGACATTGATCACCTGGATCACTTCAAGACGCAAAGCGCCATTGAGCAAAGTTTTGTCGAATATGTCGGCAAAGTTCAGGGACCGCGAGTCTTATGTTTTGACGACCCCGTGTGTGCATCCATCGCCAAATTACACAACACGACAACTTATTCTGCTCTTGGTGATGAGCGCGCTGACTATTGGGCAACCGAGATTAAATTCGTGGATGGTGCGTCAACTTTTATGGTTGTGCGACGAGACGCATCGCAACTAACTGTGCTTGGCAAAATATCGCTGCCCCAAAGAGGGGTGCATAATGTCAGCAACGCGTTGGGCGCAATCGTCATGGCGTTGCAACTGGGAGTATCTTTTGCACAGGCCAGCAGTGCACTTGCAAATTTTGGTGGCGTGGCGCGTCGCTTCGATAATCGTGGGTCGGACCAAGGCGTAGCTTTTGTTGATGACTACGCCCACTTGCCCAATGAAATTGCCGCGGTTCTTTCTGGTGCTCGCGACGAGTCCGATAACTGGTCGAGAGTTGTCGCTGTGTTTCAACCCAACAGGTTCAATCGCATGTCGCTGATCTCGCATCTCTATGCCGACTCGTTTATCTCCGCTGATCTGGTGGTGGTTACCGATATTTATGCGTCGGGCACTGAGCCCATAGCCGGAGTAACGGGTGAGTTGGTAGTCGACGCGATTCGCAAATCGCACCCCGATTGCAAAATCGTGTACCAACCAAACCGCGCAGATCTCGTAGAGTTCTTGGCTGGTGAACTCAAATCTGGCGACTTATGTATCTCAATGGGTTGTGGTGATATCGCAACGCTGCCAAACGAAGTGATTGAGTTTCGCAAGGGTGCACGAAGTTGATCTCAGATTTGACGCGTCCCAGCGATAAAGATCTCAATCGATTTGCCGCATTGCTCGGCGATCGAATCACGAAAGATGAACCGATCGGTCCTTATACGACTTATCGAGTCGGCGGTTCTGCCTCACTGTTCATTCGGGCGATGAGCACCGAAGATCTGCATGCGGTCTCGCGCGCGTTGTCGAAGGTTCCGATTCCCGTGCTGATGCTCGGTCGGGGCAGCAATATGTTGGTCAGTGACGCAGGATTTCGAGGCTTGGCGATAACCCTCGGCCCGTTTGCAGAGCAGATCGATATGCCGAAAGCTGATCAAGACCCCGTGCTTGTTGTCGGAGCGATGGCTTCACTACCAGTCGTCGCGCGCCAAACCGTCAACAATCGTCTACGCGGTTTTGAGTGGGCAGTTGGCGTACCTGGTTCAATCGGTGGAGCCGTGCGAATGAATGCCGGTGGTCATGGGTCGGACATGATCGCGTCTTTGTTGAGTGTGCGATTGTTTCATCTTGAGCGCGGTATTGAAGCAAATGTTTCGGCGGCAAATTTGGGTCTTCGATTTCGTGGTTCAGATTTGAACGACGATCACATTGTTTTGTCAGCAACTTTGCGTTTGGTGTGGGGCGATAGAGCCGAAGGAGAAGCACGCCTGGCAGAAATTGTCACGTGGCGAAGAGAGCACCAGCCTGGTGGACAAAATGCGGGGTCTGTATTTGTCAATCCGGTAAGTGGTGCATCAACTGCAGGTGCGTTGATCGACAATTTGGGTCTGCGCAATTATCGAATCGGCACGGCAGTCGTTTCTGACAAGCACGCAAACTTTATTCAAGCCGATGAAGCAGGCAACGCCGACGATGTCGTTGAACTGATGACTTTTATTCGACAACGAGTTTTTGAGGCTCATGGCATAGATCT
>CAMBWL010000045.1 GCA_945871625.1 Bifidobacterium breve | reverse complement strand
CCCAAGTCGCGCGCCGCCTCTTCAAATGATGCGCCAATAGAAACGAGTCTGGCGCGCACGATGACGACGACAGTGGCCAGCGCAAATGTGACATTGCCCAACAACTGCGCAACAAAGCCAAGAGGCACGGCCGTAAATAATCGTGTGAAGGTTAATAGCAATGCCGCACCGACGACTATTTCCGGCGTGATCAGCGGTGCTGAGGTCAAGCCCTGCACAAAGTTCGCACTTCGGCCACGAATGCGCTGCGAACCGATCGCTAACGCGATGCCGAGCGGAGTGACGACCAGCAAAGTTGCGAATGCCAACACGAGCGAGTTGGAAATTGCATTTCGGGTTTCATCATTGCGGAAAATTGAGGCGTATGGGTCGGTGATCCACCAGCGCAGCGAGAAGCCTTGCCACACCGTGCGACTTCGGCCGTCGTTAAATGAGTAAATCACGGCAATCAGCACCGGCACGAGGCTCCAGATGATGTAGCCCCAAATCACAAAAGCAAGTGGTGAGACGCGTCGCGTTCTGGTTGAGTTGATCGTGTTCATCGAATCATCTCGTCACTTGTCGAGATTGTTGGCGAGTGCTACGCAGATAGAACGACATGAACAACAACAAGAACAGCGACAGCGCAAGCACGAGCAGCGCACCATTTTGTGGCAGAGTGCTGGCATTCAAAAAGAAATCGATCTGGTTGCCGATCATTTCGGTGCTGGGTGAACGTGAAAGCAAATCGTTTGTGTAATAGTCGCCGAACATCGGCAGTGCAATCAAAATGCCGGCGGCGACCAAGCCCGCTTTTGACATTGGCACAGTGACCAACCGAAATGCTTGACGCGGCTTTGCACCAAGGTCGCGTGCTGCGTCGACCAAACGCCAATCGAGGCGCTCAAGTGTGGCGTAGAGCGGCAAGATTAGAAACGGAATATATCCATAAACCAAGCCGAGAATCACCGTGATTGGAGACCCGTCAAGCCAGTTGTAGTTGACGCCGAAATTGCGCATGAACCGCGTGAACAAGCCGTCGACGCTGAGCAGGTTGACCCAAGCCAACATCCGCATTAAATAGTTGACCCAGAACGGCACAATAATCAGCACTAGCAAAAGTAGTTTGCGTTTGCCGGCGTGTCGCGCCAAAAAGTAGGCAATCGGAAAACCAATCACAAAGCAAAGAGTCATTGCACAGACGACGTAGACAACAGTGCGAATCGCGACACCTTGCAGCGGGCCTGTTGCAAGGCTCGTGAAAATTTGTTTCGCTTGCACGAAATCCCATGACAGAGGATTCCATTGCGGCACGGCGTCTCGAAATACCGGGTCGATGGTGCCGAACGCGACGCACGCCACCGCGTAAAACGGAATCACGAACAGCACGGTCAGCCACACTGCACCCGGAATTGCAAATCCTGCCCAAAGGCGAGGCGAGTTTTTCAATTTAGCTTGCGTCAGCCCGCGGTGAAGCGTGTCCATTGTTCGAGCCACAGCGAATCGACCGTTGGCTCAAGTGAAACCTGGGCGAGACCAGCGTCGTATTTCTCTGGAGTGACTAGTGCTTCAATCAGCGACTCGGGGATCGTGCCGCTTGAGATCAAGAGATCAACGGTGATTGATTCGAGTGCGGGCTGGTAGCCGACATATTCGCGATTGAGCAACGCGTTGTCTGTATCGCTTAAGAAGTTGATCAATTGATGCGCGAGCACGGGCGCTTTGGCACTTTTGGTGATGCACATGAAATCATTCTTGGCGACGGTTTTTTCTGGGTACCAAAAGCCGAGTACATCTGGCGACACGCCTTCAGGCAGATACTGCAGAGCAGTGAACAAGTCGCCCGACCATGTGAAGTTGATATCGCGGTTACCGGCAGGCATTTCTTGGTAGGCCAAAATGTCGACTTTTGGGTTGGTTGCTTCACGCAACGCAATCAAGTCGTCACCCGCTTTTTGAATAACTGCCGCATCAGTCGTATTGGCATCGAAGTTGCCGGCGCGGAACATCGCCATCGCCAAGGTGTCACGATATGAATCAAGAACGCCAAGTTTGCCGCTGAATTTCGAATCCCACAGCGTGTCGTATCCATTGCTGGCAAAAGCATTTTTATCGATGCGATCTGTTCGATAGCCGATGCCGTTGCCATAAATAAAATATGGCACTGTGTATTGCGAGTCGAGATCGTAGTACGGGCTTCGTAATCCGCTTATCACATTTTCAAAATTTGGGATATACGACTTGTTCAGCGGCTGAAGCAAATCAGCGGCAATAAGTTTTGCCAACCCTGTGTCGGTCATGCCCAGAATCAGATCCGGTTTGAAAGTGCCGTTGCGCAATTTAGCGATCGCCGCTTCTTCTGTGTCGTAGATGCTGGTCACGACTTTGCAACCGAATTTTTCTTCGAAAATTGCGATCGACTCTGGATTCTGATAGTCGGCCCAGTTGAGAATTTCGAGCGTGCCCGACTCGTTGGGCAAGCCGTCAGCAATTGCATCAGTTGTAACTGCCAATTTAATCGGGTTATCTGGCGTACCAATCTGCAAACCACCAACAACGGTGGGCGAAGACGAATCGCCGCATGCTGCGAGTAACGAGCCGCCAATTGTGATTGCACCCGAAGTAATGGCAAGGTTGCGCAGAAAATCGCGACGACCCATCGGTCTGAACGGTTGGTTGATCATGAACTAAACTTAGCAATGTGCGTTCGCTTGACCAAATAATCGAGGCCGAAGAGCAGACATTTCTGCAGCGAGTTCCGAAATCGATTGCCCTGCACGCGCAGGCGTCCAAGTCAATTCCTGGTGGGGTGGCCTCAAGTTGGGCGAGTTCGCGACCGACCCCGGTTTGGGTCAGTCATGGTTCGGGCGCCCACGTTTGGGATGTTGACGGTAACCGTTATATCGACTTTCACGCCGGCTACGGCGCCAATGTTGTTGGTCATGCCAACCCTGCAGTCGTAGCCGCGGTGCAAGATCGCGTCACGCTCGGCACCCATTTCGCCCAACCGACGCCCGATTTAATTGTCGTTGCCGAAGAACTTGCCAAACGTTTCGGTTTGCCGCAGTGGCGATTCTGCAATTCGGGCTCGGAAGCAACCATGGACGCAATTCATTTGATGCGTGCCGTAACGGGAAAAGATTTGATCATCAAAATCGAGGGCTCCTATAACGGTCATCACGATTCTGTGCTTGTTTCAATTTTTCGCTCAACTAGTCAACTTGGACCAGAACAAGAACCGTGGCGAGTGCCAACCGCAGGAGTGCCCCAGGCGATAGCCGATCTGGTGCGCATCGTGCCATACAACGATCTGGTTGCGCTCGAGCGGGTGCTAACCGAATTCAAAAACGAAATTGCAGGCATGATCTTTGAGCCGATGATGATGAACGCGGGCATCATTGCGCCGCAAGACAATTATTTGCACGGAGTGCGCGAGTTGACCGCTAAGCACGGCGTGTTGTTGGCGTTCGACGAAGTTAAGACGGGTTTAGTTGTGCATCATGGCGGGGCGACAAAACTTTACGGCGTCACACCCGACATCGTATGTTTGGCCAAGGCTCTCGGTGGCGGCGTGCCGTGCGGTGCGATCGGTGGTACTGACGAAGTGATGTCGGCGATAACCGATGGTCGCTACAACCAAATCGGCACATTCAACGGAAACCCTTTGACCATGGCGGCTGCTCGCGCGGTGCTGACACAAGTCATGACCCCAGATGTTTATGATCGCGCCAACGAACTTGGCTCATACATTTTGGGTAACGCACTCGAAACATTGCATCGCTACGGTCAGTCGGCCTACGGTTTTCAAGCAGGTTTCAAAGTTTGCGTCGTTTTCAGCGACAAGCCAGCAAAAAATTATCGAGAGTTCTTGGATATCAGCACGGGCATCAGCCATCTGCACTTCTTGAAACAATTTAATGGCGGCATCTTTTTGCCGCCATGGGGCAAGAGCGAGTCGCTGACTTTATCGGTTGCACACACCAAGGCTGATGCTGACATTTATATTCAAAATTTGGTCGAGTTTGGCGAAGTTTTACAGTCGATGGGCGAGCGCGCCTCCAAAGTTTTTGCTGCTGGAAGTTATAACTAGTTTGAGATCTATTTGATTTCGTCGCGGTAACGACGAATCAGGTGCTTGCAATACCGCTCCATTTTTGTGTGAAAGGCGTTGGTAAATGAGCGCGAAGCCACACCGCGCTGCACTCGGACGCACACCGAAATGTCTTGCTGATTGACCATGTCGCTGAAACTGATAGTCGGCTCGAGATCGTATTCTGGGTTGTTGACGACTTCTTTTGGGAACAAATAATAGCTGTATACCGTCGTGTGTGTTGCTGACCGCGGCACATAGCGAGTGAGAACCGCGACGGTCGGCGAGAGGTCAATCAACATATTTGGGTAAACATAAGCACCGAAAACCGAATAGTCGTCTAAATCATCCATCGCTGGCAATAGCGGCAGATTTTCGTCTTTCTTAAACGACAACGATGTTGCACCAGGCGAGAGAGTCACGCCCCAGTCGGGTCGATCTGTTTGAGTCGTGCTACCAGTTTTATATATCGGAACCAAATCTACGAGCTCTGGGTGTACAACGGCGCAGTGCAAACACTCGCTGTAGTTTTCGGCGAGCACCTTCCAGTTGGCTTCAACTTCATCGATCGTTGTTCGCACGTTCTTAAGAGTTGCCAGATCGAATTTTTCAAGTTCGCGCGGTCGTGAGTAATGCTTGTCGAGCCACGTCGTAAGAGATGGAGCGTTCTCGTCGAGCGAGATGAAAATTACGCCCTGCCACTCGTCGACCTTGACAGGCTTCAAGCCCAAAGTTGTGCGATCAATTGAATCTTTTTCGTGCAACGGCGTGGCGACGAGTGCGCCTTCAACCGAGTAACTCCACGAATGATATGGGCAAGTGATTGCCCCACCAAAACCAGAACCACTTGCGTCACAGAGTTGCGAACCTCGGTGTTGGCAGACGTTGTAGAAGGCGCGCAGTTGGTTGTCGCGGTTGCGCAGAATCAAAATACTTTCGTTGCCAATTTCTGCAACTAGGCGGTCGCCGACCTTGCCTAATTCTTCGCTGAGTCCAGCGAAGCACCAATTGGTGCCGTAGATTTTTTGCATCTCGAGATTGAAAATCTCAGGCGAGTTGTATTCGTCTCGGTTAAAACTTTCGCTGAGTCCGTTGATTTCTTTTTGTGTCATGAGTTCCATCCCAGACCAGTTGGAACATCTTCATAGTCGACCGTCCATAGGCGACCACCATTTAGGTCTGATGCGTCGTAACAGCGATAGCCGAGCAGTCGTTGTTGAAGCGGTGTCAGAGTTTTAGCGCGCTCTTCGGTGACGCCGAGGCAACTCGCTTCTTCGGGTGTCAACCAGCCATATATATAGGACATGTGCAGGCCGAAGCGTGCTTCGTCTTTGGTCTTGTTGGCGCCGGCACTGTGCAGTACCTTGCCGGTGTAGATCATGCCGCTGCCAAGGGGCATGACTGCTTGCGTGATTTCATCTTCGGTGGCTTCGCGCGAATAGTCAGCCCATTTGTGGCTACCAGGTACGACGCGCGTCGCGCCATTCTCGGTTGTGAAATCAGAGAGTGCGAACATGCAACTGACCTGACAGATCGGTGTTGCCGGCGTGTTCATCGTCGGCCAGTCATCTGAGTCGCGATGCATGTATTGCGGGTTGCCACTCGGCATGACGATCATCATCTGACCCGTATTCAGCCAATAACTCGCACAATGTGGCTTTAGAAGTGAATCGGACAAGCCGAGCAAGATCGGGTGCACGAGCACCTCGTCGGCAAAAGTTTGCGAGCGTTGTGCGAGACGGGTGAAGCGTTTGGTCTTCTCACC
Organism: Bifidobacterium breve; assembly: GCA_945871625.1. Taxonomy (GTDB): domain Bacteria; phylum Actinomycetota; class Acidimicrobiia; order Acidimicrobiales; family Ilumatobacteraceae; genus BACL27. The sequence goes on along the minus strand of CAMBWL010000045.1, from coordinate 1,046 downwards.
CCAAAAATAATTAACAAACTCGTGACTCGTTTTTGGACCGATCTGTGTCGTAGTTGTAGTCGATTTGAGTTCGTCGAGCATTTGTGCGACAACTTCAGGTGTCAGCATGTTGTGCACAATCACACCACCATCGCGATCAAGAATTTCGAGAATCTCTCTGAGCGGTGCCGTCTTGCCGTCTACAACCGTGAGACTTGGTTTAGCAGTTGCAATTCGCGCAGTCATGGCGTAATTCTAGCAATTAGCCTTCTGTCATGCGCTTCGACCTGCAAATTAACCCCGGAAATACAATATGGCCGATTGCGCGAGATGCTGCGTTGGCAGCCGAGGCTGCAGGTTTCAAAACTTTATGGACTGTTGATCATCTCGCGGGTGACGTGATGCAAACACCTGATATGCCCGAGTGTTTTACTTTGCTCGGTGCGTTGGCTGGTGTGACATCAACAATTGAACTCGGGCCGCTGGTTGTGAACGTTGGCAATCGTCACCCAGCGATACTTGCCAACAGTGTTGCGACGGTGCAACAGATCTCAGGGGGGCGATTTGTTTTGGGTTTGGGCGCGGGTGCGTCGCCCAATAGTCCATTTGCTGCTGAGCGTCGAGCGATCGGTTTATTGCCACCAGAAAAAATTGCAGATCGTCACGCGGCTGTTATTGATGCGCTGGATGTGATGAATGAGATGTGGTCACCAAATCGGCGCGCCGATCTTGTGTCGTTTCCGTTGCCAAAGCCACTGCCACAAATCATTCTCGGCGTGAATAGCATCGCCCTGGCACGCATTGCTGGCGCTCGCACAAATGGCGTGAACATTCGCGCCAGTCACGAACGTGCAGGCGAAATTCTTGCTGCTGCTAAAGATGCGCACGCAAACTCGGGCATCGATAAGACGTTCACGGTTTCAGTTTGGGAGCACTACGACGAAGCCTTGTTGCGTGGCGACGACCCGCGACTAGATGTGTGGCGAAGTTGGGGTGTCGATCGGGCAATTTTGCTGATGTTTAAGTCGGTCGACTTCGCCGCGCTCAACCGCGCCGCAAAATTCTTG
>CAMBWL010000044.1 GCA_945871625.1 Bifidobacterium breve | reverse complement strand
CAGATCGCAAATATCGTGTTTCAACTTTTGACGCGAATTTTGCGGCAAGTCATGATGTTGGCGAATTCACAGGTAAACAACTTGAAGTCGATGGTTTGAATCTGCCCTCAATGCGACCCGAAAGCGGGACGATTTACCATCTCTTGTGTGTCTAGAGTGGCTCGGCTAATAGAATTAGCGCTGTGCCAGAGCAAATTTCGAAAGAAACAGTAGTCAAAGTTTCACGACTTGCGAGGTTGAGCCTCTCGCCAGACCAAGCAGAGAAAATGACTTCGCAGTTGGCCGGCATGCTCGAACATTTTCGCGATATCGATGCGCTTGATCTTTCGGCTGTCGAGCCGATGACGCAACCGTATCCACTAAAAAATGTGATGCGCGAAGACGTCGAGATGACTTCTCTTGATCGCCAAGAAGTATTGGATCAGGCCCCTGCAGCCGAGAGCGGTCGTTTTCGCGTGCCACCGACAATCGGATTTGATGTTTAGGTGATGCAAAAACTTGTTGAGATTGTTGCTGGCGTAACGGACGGTTCGCTCACTGCAACCGCCGTGCTTGAAGAACATCTTGGTCGCATCCAAGCGCGCGAAAGTGAGATTCATGCCTTTAATTTGGTGACTGCGGATCAGGCGCGCGAAACTGCGACGAAGATTGACGCCGATGTCAAGGCTGGTAAAAAAGTTGGTGCCTTGGCTGGTGTACCGATTGCACTCAAAGACAACATGTGCACGCGCGGAATTGAAACGACATGCTCCTCAAAAATATTGCAAGGTTGGAAACCGCCGTATGACGCAACAGTCGTGACAAAACTGCGTCAAGCCGGTGCGGTAGTCGTCGGTAAAACGAATCTTGACGAGTTCGCAATGGGTTCGAGCACCGAGAACTCGGCGTTTGGTCCGACGAAAAACCCGCTCGATATTTCGCGCGTGCCCGGCGGGTCGAGTGGTGGTAGTGCAGCCGCAGTCAGCGCCGGTTTTGCCGCGGCATCTTTGGGTAGCGACACCGGCGGAAGTATTCGTCAACCCGCTGCGCTTTGTGGCGTCGTTGGTGTCAAGCCGACATACGGCACCGTTTCGCGCTACGGCCTTGTTGCGTTTGCCAGCAGCCTCGATCAGATCGGCCCGTTCACAAGCGATGTGCGTGACGCCGCAACTTTGCTTGAAGTCATCTCGGGTCACGACCCGATGGATTCAACTTCAATTCCGCAGGCTGCGACTTCGCTGGTATCGGTGCTCGAACATGGCGTCAAGGGAATGCGAATTGGTCGCGTCACTGATTTACCTGAAGGTTGCGAGCCCGACGTTCTCGCTCGACTTGAAGCCGCGTTCGACGCGTTGCGCAAAGCTGGTGCAACAATCGTCGATGTAAAACTGCCGTCACTGCAATATTGCCTGACTGCTTATTATTTGATCGCACCTGCCGAGGCAAGCAGCAATCTTGCGCGCTATGACGGCGTGCGCTACGGAAACCGTGTCGAAGCTGCAGATCTCAACGCAATGTATGCGGCAACTCGCGAAGCGGGCTTTGGTGAAGAAGTCAAACGACGCATCATGCTTGGCACCTATGCGTTGTCGGCAGGTTATTTCGACGCATATTACGGCAAGGCGCTGAAAGTTCGTCGACTTATTTCGGACGATTTCGCGCGCGCTTATAAAGACGTCGACACGATTTTGACGCCGACCTCACCGTCTACGGCATTCAAGTTCGGCTCAAAGACAGACAACCCATTGGCGATGTATTTGTGCGATGTGTTCACGATTCCGACCAATTTGGCGGGGCACCCCGCAATGAGCGTGCCGTTTGGTGTCGGTGCCGATTCGATGCCCGTGGGTATTCAAGTGTTGGCAACGACAATGGGTGAGCAGGCGATGTTCAAAGTTGCAGCAGAACTCGAGCGTGCATCATGAGCGACAACGCGGTATTGCCGAACGGTTGGCAACTTGTCGTCGGTCTCGAAGTGCACGTCGAATTAGCCACCAAGACAAAAATGTTCAGCGCGAGCGCAAATCGATTCGGCGACGAACCGAACACAAACATTGACCCAGTAACGCTTGGGTTGCCGGGTGCTTTGCCAGTTCTCAACAAACATGCCGTAGAACTTGCAATGCGAATCGGCTTGGCGTTGAATTGCAAAGTTCAACCTTGCACTTTTCACCGCAAGAATTATTTTTATCCAGATTTGCCCAAGGCTTATCAAATCACGCAATACGACCATCCGCTAAATATTGACGGGTTCTTAATGTTGCCTGGCGAGGTGCGCATCGGCATCGAACGCGCTCACCTTGAAGAGGACACCGGCAAGTCGACGCACTTCGGTGGTACCTCGGGCCGAATTCACGGCAGCGATTATTCGTTGATTGATTTCAATCGCGCCGGGGTGCCGTTGGTCGAAATTGTTTCGCGCCCTGATATTCGAACTTCTGAACAAGCCCGACAATATGTGGCCGAGTTGCGAGCAATTTTATTGGTCGTTGGCGCAAGCGATGCGAAAATGGAGGAAGGCTCGATGCGTTGTGATGTCAACGTCTCGGTGCATAAGCCTGGCACACCGTTCGGCACTCGATGCGAAATCAAAAATGTCAACTCAATTCGATCTGTGGGCCGCGCAATCGACTATGAAGCGCGGCGTCAAGTTGACCTGATTGAAGGTGGAGGCACCGTGCGTCAAGAAACTCGTCACTGGGATGACGCATCTGGTCGCACCGAAACTTTGCGCACCAAAGAAGACGCCGACGACTACAGATATTTCTTAGAGCCAGACTTGGTGCCGCTAGTGCCCGAGCAATCTTGGGTTGATCAAGTTCGCGCAGCGCTGCCGGTTTTGCCGGCGGCACGACGCAATGAATTAGCCGAACTTTGTGGTATCGACAAAGACGGTGAGTCGGCATTTGTCGTCGTCGAGCGCGGACAGGATGATTATGTTCGTCAAGTTGTCGGCAACGGTGGCGATCCGCGGCGCTCGGTCATATACGTGCAACAGGCGTTTGCCGATCAAGGTGCGGCGCCAAAAGTGCCGGCGAAGGATTTGGCAGCACTTACGATTCTTGAACGAGATGCAAAAGTTACATCTACTCAGGCCAAAACATTGCTTACCGATTTGATCGAAGCCGGTGGTGGAGATGTTGTAGCGATGGCCGCCAAGCGCGGGTTCGAGGCGTTAGACACTGGAGCACTCGAAGCGATGGTGGATGCGGCGATTGCTGCCGAACCAGGCGCTTGGCAGAAATATTGTGACGGCGAAGAAAAGGCACTTGGGGCTTTGGTCGGGGCGATTATGAAGTCATCAAAAGGCAAGGCTGACGGCAAAGCTGTGACGACTATCTTGCAGTCAAAGCGCAAAAAATAGTCGTAAAATCGTCAATTCATAAACGCTGTCGGGATAACCTAGCGTATGTTAGGTATGCCTAACATATTGGTTTAAAAAGAACAGAGAGATCACTGATGGGTTCAAGTTTTTTGATTACTTTGCGCGAGGGTCTTGAGGCGTCTCTCGTGATTTCGATTTTGTTGACGTATCTCGCCAAAACAAACCGTCGCGATGAGAACAAATCAGTCTGGCTCGGCACAATTGTTGCAATAGGCGCGTGTCTTATCCTCGGGATTGCTTTTTATGTTCTCGTCGATGGCTTGAACGGCAATGTTGAATATGCAGTTGAAGGCACGCTGGCACTTGCGGCAACGATTGTATTGACACAAATGATTTTCTGGATGCGCGCCAACGCCCGAAACATGAGCGCCGATCTGCGCAACAAAGTTGAATCATCATCGAAGACTGCTCTGGTGACGATCGCATTTGTCGCAGTTGCACGCGAAGGATTAGAAACCGCGCTGTTTTTGCTCAGCGCAAAAACTGAAACTGCAGCAGGATCGTCAGTGGTAATCGGTGGAGTAATTGGTTTGGTCGTCGCAATTGGCATCGGCTTCTTTGTGTTCAAGGCCGGTAGCCGGGTGAATCTCAAGACATTTTTTAACGTCACAGCAGTTCTGCTGTTGATGTTCGCCGCAGGTTTAGCAGGCAAAACAGTGCACGAATTTCGCGAACTACTCGGGCTAGAGAGTGGTTATCTAATCGAGTCGGCTTGGATGATTGAGAGTGGTATCTGGGCAAAAGGTGGAACCTTTTATGACTTTATGAAGGGCTTGTTTGGCTGGCATGCGAACCCAGAGAGAATTCGAGTGATCACATACTTTGTCTACCTAATACCAGTGCTTGCGATATATCTAAAGAGTTCGAAAGCAAATAAACAACTAGCCTCTTAATCTATGGCAGTTCGCGACAACGGCACACCGGTAAATGTAAAACCGCGCAGTCGCGATGTAACTGATGGCAATCAAAAAGCGGCGTCGCGGGCGATGTTGCGCGCGGTTGGTCTTGGTGATGACGACTGGGTAAAGCCACAAGTCGCAATCGCATCGTCGTGGAACGAAGTAACGCCGTGCAATATCTCGCTTAAGCGACTTGCCGCACGTGCCAAAATTGGCGTGCGCGAAGCAGGCGGTGTCGCACTCGAGTTTGGCACGATCACGGTGAGCGACGGCATCAGCATGGGCCATGAAGGCATGCGTGCTTCATTAGTTAGTCGTGAAGTGATTTGCGACAGTGTTGAAACCGTGATGCATGCCGAACGCTTTGACGGCTTCGTCGGGTTGGCTGGTTGTGACAAGAGCATTCCGGCGATGTTGATGGCCGCGGCTCGACTGAATCTGCCGAGTGTTTTCGTTTATAACGGATCAACTTTGCCCGGCGTGCACAACGGCAAGAACATCGACATCACCACCGTGTTCGAAGCGATCGGCGCTTGTGCGGCAGGAAAAATGTCGCAGCAAGAACTTGAAGAAATCGAACGCGAAGCCTGCCCGGGCGAGGGAGCCTGCGGCGGAATGTTCACGGCCAACACGATGTCGAGCATCGCCGAGGCACTTGGCATGAGTTTGCCAGGCAGCGCTTCGCCACCAGCAGTTGATTCGCGACGCGATGACGATGCGCAGCGCGCCGGTGCAGCCGTCGTAAATTTGCTGCGTCTCGGTATTTATCCACGCGACATCATGACGAAGAAAGCATTTGAAAATGCGATCGCGATTGTTAATGCACTCGGCGGCAGCACGAACGCGGTGTTGCACTTATTGGCAATCGCCAACGAGGCTGGCGTGCCGTTGTCACTGGACGACTTCAATCGCATTGCGGCCAAGGTGCCGCACATTGCCGACACGAAACCTGGCGGCAAATATCACATGACCGACATTGATCGTGTTGGCGGCGTGCCGGTTGTGATGAAACATTTACTTGATGCTGGTTTATTGCATGGTGATGTGCTGACAGTGACCGGCAAGACGATGGCTGAAAATTTGGCAGAGTTGAACCCGCCGGCACCAGATGGCGAAGTGATTCACCCGTTGTCAAATGCAATTCATGCCGAAGGCGGATTGAATATTTTGCGTGGTTCGCTCGCACCAAATGGTGCGGTCGTTAAAGTCGCAGGTCTTTCAGCAGAGCAGATGCATTTTGAAGGACCGGCCCGAGTATTCGACGGCGAAGATGGCGCAATGGCGGCAATCATCTCGGGGGATATAAAACCCGGCACCGTGCTCGTGATTCGCTACGAAGGCCCAAAAGGTGGACCTGGGATGCGTGAGATGTTGGCAATCACTGGTGCGATGAAAGGCGTTGGTCGCGGCAGTGACTGTGCGTTGATAACCGACGGTCGATTTAGCGGTGGCACCTGGGGTTTTTGCATCGGCCATGTCGCACCAGAAGCCACAGACGGAGGACCAATCGCGTTCATCAATGACGGCGACAAAATTTTGATTGATGTACCTTCGCTGAAACTTGATCTGCTCGTATCAGACGCCGAATTGGCGAAACGAAAAAAAGGTTGGAAGCCGAACCCGCCTCGTTATACGAGTGGTGTGTTGGCGAAATATGCCAAACTCGCGCAAGGCGCCGACCGCGGCGCAATCACCAACATCATCGAATAACTACTCAACAACGATCGCCACGTTGCTTGGCTCGGTGATCAGACCTCGTCGTAGTATTCGCGCCCAAGGTGGGTGATTTGATCTTCACCCATCATCCAGCGCAATGTGTTCTTCAACTTGGAAAGTTGAATGAACAAATCATGCTCAGGATATAAACCTGGCGCAACTTGCGGACTCTTGTAGTAGAACGACAGCCATTCTTGGATGCCACCCAACTTGGCGCGCTGGGCAAGATCAGAAAACAAAACCAAATCGAGCGCCAAGGGAGCGGCGAGAATGCTGTCGCGACACAAGAAGTCGACTTTGATTTGCATCGGATAACCGAGCCAGCCGAAAATGTCGATGTTGTCCCAACCTTCTTTATTGTCACCGCGGGGTGGGTAGTAATTGATTCGCACTTTATGAAACACATTGCCATAAAGCTCAGGATGTTTTTCTGGCTGCAAAATGTGCTCAAGCACACCCAACTTTGATTCTTCTTTTGTTTTGAAGTTTTCAGGATCGTCCAGAACTTCGCCATCACGATTGCCGAGAATGTTTGTCGAATACCAGCCAGCGAGGCCCAGCATTCGTGCTTTGAGCATCGGCGCCAACACTGTTTTAATCAGTGTCTGACCAGTCTTAAAATCTTTGCCGCTGATCGCCACGCCACGCTCGGTTGCCAACTGGCGCAGAACTGGGGTGTCAACGCACAAGTTGGGTGCGCCATTGGCAAATGGCACACCTTCAAGAATTGCTGCGTAGGCGTACAACATTGAAGGGGCGATCATCGGATCATTCGCGTCAATGGCTTTCTCGAAACTCTCGATGTCTTGGTGTTGTGGACCAACCTCGAGATAAATTTCGGTTGAGGCACACCAGATCATCACCAATCGTTCGCACTTCTTTTCATCTTTGAAGCGATGGATATCTTCGCGAATCGTTTCAAGCATTTTTCGCTTTGAGATTTTTCCCATCACGTTGTCGGCGTCAATATTTTTCACGTAGTTACGTTCAAAGGCGGCCTTCATTGGTCGCACATCACGCAAAATATCGGCGATCGCCTCGACATGTTTTGGACCTTCTAAAACACCGGCTCGCTGTGCCGCAACGTAGGC
>CAMBWL010000043.1 GCA_945871625.1 Bifidobacterium breve | reverse complement strand
GTGCTGTGCGGAGCGACCCAACCAGTCGTGCCGATCGTGTCACGCGGTGCTTCTAGCCACTTCGTCGCCCACTTCAGGCGATCGGCAAACTTGAGTGGCTCGGGGCCGTCTGACTCTAAAAAGTTTGGACCAGTCTGCAGCCGCATGCCACTTGATTTTGCGACTGCCATAGCCGCATCAGGCAGGTAATACATGTCGAGCGATGTTGTGATGCCACCGAGCAGTGATTCGAGCGCGGCGAGTTCGGTGCCTGCGTGTACGGCGTCATAATTCAGTACGCGAACTTCGGCGGGCATCAGACGCGCAAGAAAATCTTCAAGGCTCATATCGTCGCCAAGACCACGAAACAGCGTCATCGCGAGATGCGTGTGACTGTTGATCAAACCTGGCATCACGATCGCACCGCGAGCATCGATCGTCTCGGTGGCGTTGTTGACAATCGGCCCCGAAGAAATTGCGCGGATCGAACCGTCGCCACCGACGACTAGAGATCCATTTTCAATGACCGAAGCCGACTTGTCGACCGTGACAATTTGCGCATTGTTGATTGCAATTCGGTCTTGTGTATTGGTCGACATAACCGTTACTTGTTGTTCTCAAGATCGATTTGTTTAAGAATTTCGGCCAATAGACCGCCCACGCGCGACGCCGAGGCTTTGCCGATCGCCAAGACTTCGTCGCCAGAAAGTTTTTCACCCGAAATGCCCGCAGCAAGATTCGTTGCCAGTGACAATGCAAGAACTTCCATGTTCATGTGTCGGGCGGCGATTGTCTCCATTACGGTCGACATGCCAACGAGGTCAGCGCCCCAGACTCGGGCGGCGCGAATTTCTGCGGGTGTCTCAAAGTGCGGGCCGTGAAATCCCATATAAACGCCTTCGTGCAAAGTCGGGTCAAGGCGTTTGGCGATCGTGCGAAGTCGCTCGCTGTATGCATCGGTCAAGTCGACAAAACGGCCATGCAGTGGTGCAGGTGCGTCCTCGCCAGTTAGTGGCGAGAATCCGGTCAAGTTGATGTGATCAGAAATGAGCGCCGTTGCGCCGACACCCCAATCTTCGCGCAGACAACCTGCAGCATTTGTTAAGACAACAGTTTTGCAACCCGAAAATGCCGCAGTGCGAACTGCGTGTACGACCGCGTTGACGCCATGACCTTCGTAAAGATGCGTGCGACCTGTGAGCAAAAGCACGCGCGACTTGCCGACCGTGACACTTTTAAGAGTGCCGCCATGGCCGATTGCCGATGGCTTGATGAAACCAGGAATCTCAGTTACCGAAATTTCGTTGGTCGCTTCGAGTACCGAGGCGGCATGCGCCCAACCCGAACCCAAGACCGCCAAAATATCGTGACCGCCGCCAAATTTTTTGACGAGTACTTCTGCTGCCTGCTTGGCCAAGTCGTAGGCATTTGTTGCGCTCGCAGTTCCCATGAATTCAGGCTACGGCGAGATTAATAACTCGGGCTACGACGAAGTCCCTTCTAATTCGTAGAGCACCACCGTGCTCGTTTTTGCAATCCATAAGCCGGCGCCTGCCTGACGAAAGTATTTTTTCAATTCGTTGCGATACCACGAACCTGTGCGCGCGTAAATTTCGAAGTCTGTGACATCGCGATCGACATTGTGACGCAAATCATTTTTGGTCGGCACTTCAAAGAATAAAACGTGCTTTGTCGCCTTGGCAATATTCTTGATCGCAGACCGAGCGGCGCGTTCATCTAAATATTGCAGCACGCTTTGGCAAATTACGAGATCAAACTTTCTCGACGGTACCCAAACGCTTATATCGCGAAGTTCGTGACCGTATCTGCGACATGCATGTTCGCTGACATCCACCGAAAGTACTTTGGTCCTCTTGTGATTCGTGCGATACCACTCAGACCAATAGCCGACGCCAGCGCCGATATCTAGAACCGAGCGCACTGGTATATCCCACCATTTACAAAACTCGTTAACGCCACTTGCCAAAGTTTCGATCTTTCGCCGCGAGTGCATCGGTGTCGACGAATAAAAGCGTTTAAAAAACTCAGCATCAAACTGCGATCTTGGCACCTGTGTTGTGTAGCAGGTCTTTGAGTAGTCTTGCCACACGAGTAAATAATCGAAACAGAGATGAGACAAAATGTCGGTTTATAACGCAAAAATCGCCGGGCTATCCGGCCAAAAAGATTTGCTCAGTTCCTTGAACGGATCAGTGACGCTCGTGGTCAATGTGGCCTCGAAGTGTGGCTTGACACCGCAGTACACGGCGCTCACGGCATTGCATGAGCAATATTCGGCGCAGGGTTTTTCGGTTCTGGGTGTGCCATGCAATCAATTCGGTGCGCAAGAACCAGGTTCGGCGAGCGAAATCGAGACATTTTGTTCGACGAACTATGGCGTGACCTTTCCGATGTCTGAAAAAATTGAAGTGAACGGCGCAGGGCGTCACGAGTTGTACAACACATTGACTATTGCCGCCGATGCTGAAGGTCATTCGGGCGACATTCGCTGGAACTTCGAAAAGTTTTTGATCAGCCGCGACGGCAAGGTCGTGTGTCGCTTTAATCCGACAGTTGCGCCAGACGCCCCAGAAGTCGTCAGTGCAATCAAAGCGCAATTGGGCAAATAACTCATGCGAACCGTCAAAGTTGCCGCATTGCAAATGTCAATGTCGACAAAAGTCGACGAGAACATCGCTACAGCCGAGAGACTTGTGCGCAGTGCCGCGAAACAAGGCGCACAGATTATTTTGATCCCAGAACTCTTCGAGGGTCATTATTTTTGCAAAGATCAAACGACTGACGACTTAAATCGAGCGATTGAAATGTCGTCGCACCCAACGGTCGCGCATTTCGCCAAGGTTGCTAAAGAGTTGAGTGTTGTTTTACCGATCAGCGTCTATGAGCGGGCCAATAATTCGTTGTTCAATTCGGTGGCGATAGTTGATGCTGATGGCAAAGTGCTTGGCACATATCGCAAAAGCCATATTCCGGATGGGCCGGGATATAACGAGAAGTTTTATTTCAGCCCGGGCGATACTGGTTTCAAGGTTTGGCAAACAAAATACGCCAAGATCGGCGTCGGTATTTGTTGGGACCAATGGTTTCCTGAAGCGGCGCGCGTGATGACGCTGCGTGGCGCAGAAATTTTGCTTTATCCGACTGCGATCGGCAGCGAGCCGTCAAATGCTGAACTCGATTCATCTGGTCATTGGCAACGTGCGATGCAAGGTCACGCCGCCAGCAACTTGACGCCGGTGATGGCCGCCAATCGCACGGGTCGTGAAGTCGGTCGAGCAACTGAGATTACTTTTTATGGATGCTCGTTCATCTGTGATGCAACGGGTGCAAAAGTTGCCGAAGCCAATCGCATCGAAGAAACCGTCTTGCTCGCAAGTTTCGATCTCGAAGCCCAAAAACTCGCACGAACCTTCTGGGGTTTGTTCCGTGATCGTCGCCCCGAGTTGTATCTGCCACTGATGAGTCTTGACGGGCTCGATCAGTGAGCATGCCGGCCGAGTTTTCTCGGCACGAGCGCACCGTAATCTGTTGGCCCGCCCGTTCAGAAATTTATGGCGCGCGTCTCGGTGAGGCGCAAACCGCCCATGCAGCGCTCGCCAACACGATTTCGGGATATGAACCCGTTTCAGTTATCGCCAATCCAAACGATGTCTCGAGTGCGCGTCGTGCATGTGCCGAAAATGTTGAAGTCGTCGCACTCGAAATTGACGATGCTTGGTTTCGCGATTCAGGGCCCAACTATGTGATTGAAAACGGTGAACTGATCGCAACATGTTGGCAGTTCAACGGCTGGGGCGAAAAGTTCGTGCCGTTCGACAAAGACGCGACGATCGCCTCGCGTTGGGCGAGTCAGGCTGGTCACGAAACTCGACTAATCGACATGGTTCTCGAGGGTGGCTCGATAAATGTTGACGGTGCGGGCACGCTGATCACGACCGAACAGTGTTTGCTCAACCCGAATCGCAATCCGAAACTTTTGCGCGAGCAAATTGCGAATCGTTTGTGCCGCGAACTAGGTCAACAGCAAGTCGTATGGCTGCCATTTGGTCTGGCTCTTGACGATGACACTGATGGTCATGTTGACAATGTGGCCGCGTTCATCGGGCCCAAGACAGTGATTATGCAAGGTTGCGACGACAAGAACGAAGAAGACTTCGTGCGTTGTGCAACAAACATTGCAGTGGCCAAAGACGCGGGGTTAACCGTGCACGAGATGCCGATCTTGCCGTTTGTTGTCACTGATTCGATTCGTGCGGCAGTGCCGTATCTGAATTTTTATATTTGTAACGACGCAGTGATTGTGCCCGTTTGTGGTCATGGTGCTGACAACGAAATGTTGGCGCTACTTGGCGAATTTATTCCAAGTCACGACATTGTTGGTCTTGAGATCGGCGAGATTCTTGCACGGGGCGGCGGCGGCATTCACTGCATCACCCAGCAGGTGCCCACTGTTTAATCGTTAGACGGGGGCGTCCATGTTGCGCAGGGGCAAGACTTGCGCGGGCAGATTCGCCCATAAATCAGAGAGCAACTCGTCGCGCAACGCACGAACCGATTGGTCGTTCCAGCGGTTGACATGTTGCAACGGATCATTGACCAGGTCGTAAAGTTCACCCTCGCCAAATTTATTCATCGTGCCGTCAAGTGCGGCGGTGCAAACCCAATTGTCGCGACAAATCGTGCGCAGATGCACGATCTTGCCAAACAGCACGCTGTCCCATTCGGTGAGCACGCGCTCGTGACCAAGAACCTGCGCGTCGCGATCATCCACGGGCAAACACGGCGCCTCGGTATATTTCGGTCGGTCGATGCCAGCAATGTGGGCAAATGTCGCGGCCAACGAAACCAAACCAACAGGTGCGCTAACTCGTGCTGGCGCAGTTTTGGCGCTAGGTGCCGGTCGCCAAATAAGCGGCAACCGCATCAATGAATCGACATGATACGGGCCCTTGAATAGCAAGCCAAAGTCGCCTTGAAACTCGCCGTGGTCGGTCGTATAGATGACATCCAGGTCGCTCGACCAACCGCGCGCATTGATCGCCTTGAGCACGTCACCAATTGCATCGTCGATCAATTCGTTTTCGACGTGCGTGAACGCGTTTACTTCGCGAACTTGATCGGCTGTCATCGCGGCCGGCACCCATCGCGCGGGCGCTTCATAATTTGAAACGAAAGTGCCGTCATACCAACCGCGCCAGTGACGCAATTTGTCATCAATAATTTTTTCACGCTTCGATTTATCTTCGACATAGCCTTCGGGCAGGTCGAGTTCGCGCCATGGCACGCGATGCAACTCGGATGCGGGCGGGTCCCACGGGTGGTGCGGATCGGGAAAACTCATCCAACAAAACCAATCTTTGTCCGCCGGCAAAGAGTTCAACCAGTTGATTGTTTGCTGCGCCACCCAATGTGTGTGATACCAATCAGTTGGTATCGGGTTTACTTTTAATTGCGGCGCGTTCGTGTCGCCGCCACCTTGTGCATTGACCTGCAACTCGTTGTCAAGCACTCTGTAGTAACCAGCAATCGCTTCAGGGTGATTGTCGCGCACCCATTGTGAATAATGCAATTGCCCGACCGCACCGTGCGTCGAAAGTTCCATGTGGTCAAAACCGCGATGCGGGTCGGCGGGGTTATCGATTGTTTTGCGTTGATTGCCCATTCGATTTTCTGTGAATCTCAAAAACGGATCAAGCAGCGGCTCGAAATGCGCTTTACCGATCAGTGCCGTCGTATAACCGGCACGCCGCAGGTCGCTGGCGATGCTTGGCGCGTCTTCGGGCAATGGCACGCCGTTCATCCATACGCCGTGCGTGCTGACATGTTGACCGGTGATCATCGTGCTGCGCGACGGCATGCACACAACATTTTGTGGGTGCGCGCGATCAAATGTGATGCCCGCTCGACTGAGTTCATCGATATTTGGTGTGCGCGCGATCGTGCCACCGTTGCAACCCAGCGCGTCATATCGCTGTTGATCGGTGGTAATAAACAATATTTTTCGGCCCATGATTATTTATCGTCGAACATTTGTTTTACTTTTTCTAAACCGAGGCTTGCAGCACCGGCGATTGGAAGCGCCAAAACTTCAGGATCCATGTCGGTTGAATAGATCACCAAACATCGATTGTCGCCGTCAGGTATGACGTCAACAGTGCCAAGATGAAATTTGATCAGCGCATTATTGACGATCTTGTATTGAAACCTGCGCAAGTCATGGTCGAGTGTGACGATGTCTTCTTCGAACACGATGCCGCCAGCCAAAGTTATCCATCGCTTGTTGCCCTCGACGCGACACTCGCTAATCGGAAACCATTCGTGCAGTCGCTCGGGGGCACCGACGAACGACCAAACTTTGTCGGCATTGCATTTGACGAAAGCGTGACGGCGAACGGTGCCCATTGGGTGATAACGCTACTGATCTGGTTGTGCGCGAGGCGAAGTTCTAGAAATGCGAGCGCACTGCCCAGAGGTCGGGAAATACTGGCTTAAATAAAGTTGTAGACAAATATGCGGCGCCACTTGAACCACCGGTGCCGTGCTTCATGCCGATCGTGCGCTCGACCATTTTTACATGGCGATAGCGCCATTCTTGCAAGCCTTCATCGATGTCGATTAGTCGTTCGAGCAACATCGCCGCCTCTGGGTCGTTGCGATATGCATTCGCCAACGACTCTTGCACGAGTTCATTGGCTTGATAACTCTGGCTCATATCGCGCCGCATTATTTCTTGTGGCATTTTGTGGTTGTGCTTGGTCAAATAAACCAGCACCGAATCAAAAATCGCTGGTCGATTCATCGCACCCAGAACACGGCGTTGTGACTCGCTGTTTGGTTCGAGGTGGTCGACCATCGACGGGTCGCGTCTGCCGAGCACTGCTTCGAGTTCACGAAATTGAACGGATTGAAAACCGCTTGCCGCTTCAAGTCGGTCGCGAAACGAATTAAATTGCAGTGGTGTCATCGTTTCTAAAATGTCGACTTGACTGACCAACACTTTAAAAATTGTGCGCACTCGACCCAACACCGACAGCGAAGCATAGGTATCGCCGAGTTCAAGCGTTTGTTGGGC
>CAMBWL010000042.1 GCA_945871625.1 Bifidobacterium breve | reverse complement strand
ATTCGTGCCTACATTCGCTGGAACGCCGCCGTCATGGTTGTGCGTGCGAACACGAAAGCCGAAGGCATCGGCGGGCACTTGTCAACATTTGCTTCGTCGGCGAGTCTCTATGAAATTGGCTTCAACCACTTCTTCAAGGGCAAAGACAGTGGTACACCAGGTGACCATGTCTATTTTCAAGGGCATGCAGCGCCAGGCGTTTATGCTCGCGCATTTTTAGAGCGTCGACTCAACGAAGAAGATCTAGATTCGTTCAGACGCGAAATTGGTCGCGAGGGTCGCGGCTTGTCGAGTTACCCGCACCCGAGATTGATGCCCGAGTTCTGGGAGTTTCCGACTGTGTCGATGGGTCTTGGACCGTTGACGGCGCTCTATCAAGCGCGGTTCAACAGATATTTGATGAATCGCAAAATTGATGACACATCCGCAAGCCGAGTTTGGGCGTTCTTGGGTGATGGCGAATGCGATGAACCAGAAACACTTGGCTCGATCTCACTTGCCGCACGTGAGCAACTAGACAACCTGGTCTTCGTAGTGAATTGCAACTTGCAGCGTCTTGATGGACCCGTGCGCGGCAACGGAAAAATTATCCAAGAACTCGAAGCGACATTTCGTGGTGCTGGATGGAACGTGATCAAGGTGATTTGGGGTTCGAAGTGGGACGAACTTTTGGCGCGCGACACATCGGGTGCGCTGCTCAACAAGATGAACACGACCGTTGACGGCGAGTTTCAGCGCTACACGATCGAAGACGGCAACTATATACGTGAAAACTTTTTCGGACCAGACCCGCGTTTGCGCGAGATGGTCAGCCACCTGTCGGACGCAGACCTGCAAAACCTGCCGCGTGGCGGTCACGACTATCGCAAACTGTATGCGGCGTATCGTGCGGCAACTGAAAATGCTGGATCTGGTCGACCAACAGCAATTTTGTGCAAGACCGTGAAGGGTTGGACACTCGGCGACGACATCGAGGGTCGAAACGCGACACACCAAATAAAAAAAATGAGCGATGCACAGTTGAAGACATTGCGCGACCGTTTGCATTTGAACGAAGAAATTTCTGACGCCGACCTCGAGGCCGAAGATCCGCCGTACTATCGCCCACC
The DNA here is from genome assembly GCA_945871625.1 of Bifidobacterium breve. Taxonomy (GTDB): domain Bacteria; phylum Actinomycetota; class Acidimicrobiia; order Acidimicrobiales; family Ilumatobacteraceae; genus BACL27. The sequence goes on along the minus strand of CAMBWL010000042.1, from coordinate 6,013 downwards.
AGTCGACAGCGTCGAATATCAGTACATGATCGAACGTCGTCGGGCGTTGGGTGGAGCATTGCCACGACGTACCACGACAGTGCGCAAAGCAATTAGTTTGCCGAGTGACGACGCGTTCAAAGAATTTGAGAATGGAAGCGCGACACAGAGCGTGAGCACGACGATGGGCTTCACGAGACTGTTGCGCAACTTGGCACGCGACAAAGACTTTGGTGAACGTGTCGTGCCGATTATCCCTGATGAGGCGCGTACATTCGGTATGGATTCGCTATTCAGCGAATTAAAGATCTATGCGTCGCAGGGTCAGAAATACGAACCAGTTGATCACGACATGCTGCTCAAATATGCCGAAGCGAGTGACGGTCAAATTCTTGAGGAGGGCATCACCGAAGCCGGCAGTCTGGCGAGTTTTATTGCTGCTGGCACGAGTTACGCCACCCGTGGCGTGCCGATGGTGCCGTTCTACACGTTTTATTCGATGTTCGGCTTTCAGCGAGTTGGCGATTTAATTTGGCAAGCCGCCGACGCTCGAGCGAAGGGCTTCTTGCTGGGTGCGACTGCCGGACGCACGACCCTGCATGGCGAAGGTTTGCAACACCAAGATGGTCACTCGTTGGTTTTGGCCAGCACGGTGCCTGCGTGTCGCGCATATGACCCGGCATTTGCGTATGAAGTTGCAACGATCGTGCGTGAAGGCATCAAAGAGATGTACGGCGATGCACAGCGTGATGTGTTTTATTATTTGACTCTGTACAACGAAAACTATCTGATGCCAGCGATGCCAGAATCGCGTGATTCGACAAAGAGTATCGCCGAACAAATTATGCAGGGTCTCTACCTATGGAAACCGGCACCAACTGCTAAACATCGTGCGTCGATTTTGTTTTCTGGCTCGGCACACACCGCGGCAAGCGCGGCAGCGGCTGAATTGCTCGAGAGATATGACGTGGGTTGCGAACTTTGGTCGGCAACTTCATATAAGTCATTGCGTGAACAAGCAATCGAAATCGAACGTTGGAACCGCCTGCACCCCGAACAGCAGCAACGCCAACCACTCGTCACCGAGTTGCTGGACAGTGGAACGGGACCAATAGTGGCAGTCAGCGACTTTATGCGCATCGTGCCCGAGCAAGTGGCGCGATTTGTGCCGAGTCGTTCGTTTACACCACTGGGCACTGACGGCATGGGCCGCAGTGATACGCGCTCGGCATTGCGTCGCCACTTTGAAATTGACGCACCGCATATCGTGGTTGCCGTATTGCACGAATTGTCGATCGCAGGCGAAATAAAATCTGAGGTTGTGAGCGAATCGATCAAGCGGCACGGGATTGATCCAGAAATCGCATTCGCGCTTCATCAATGACGCGCACACTTTATATAACTGGCGTTGAGAGCGCCGACGCGCTATTGAATCGCGATGGCACTGCCCTGATGATTGGCATGTTGCTTGATCAACAAGTGCCGATGGAATGGGCGTTCACTGGGCCGTATACGATTCGCAAACGACTTGGACATCTGAATGCCAAGCGCATCGCCGCGATGAACGTCGACAAGTTCGTCGCGATTTGTTCTGAGAAACCGGCGATACATCGATTTCCGAGATCGATGGCGACGCGAATTCATCAGTTGTGCGTTGCACTCACCGAAAATTACGGCGGCAAGGGCGAAAATGTTTGGCGCGACGTCGACGATGCCAAAGAATTAATGGCACGGTTGCGTCAACTGCCCGGATACGGTCAAGAAAAAGCCGAAATCTTTATCGCGTTGCTTGGCAAGCGATTTGATGTTCGTCCAAAAAATTGGAAGAAATACGCTGGCGTATTTTCTGACGCCCGACCAAGGAGTGTCGCCGACATTTATTCGGCGGCGACTCTGTTGAAAGTGCGCGGTTTCAAACAGATGCAGCGTGCTCGCGACACAGATAAACAAGATCGACCACTGGCGCGCAGCAAGAGCCGAGCCAAGAAGTGACCGTCCTCGTAACGGGTGGCGCCGGCTATATCGGTGCGCACACGGTGCGCGCATTGCGTGCTGCGGATCGTGAGGTCGTGGTGCTAGACACGCTTGAGCGCGGCAATCGCCAAGCCGTAGTCGACACAGAATTGATCGTTGGCGACACTGCTGACCAAAGACTTGTTGCCAAGATCTGCAAAGACTTCAAGATCACGAGTGTGATTCACTTTGCGGCATACAAAGCCGTCGGTGAATCAATGATTAAGCCCGAGATGTATTGGAGCAACAATGTTGCTTCGACTGAAAAACTCTTGGCCGTTCTGGCTGAAAATAAGGTCGACAAGTTCGTTTTCTCTTCTTCGGCTGCCGTTTATGGCACGCCAAAATCTGTGCCAGTTACCGAATCTGCGTCAGCAGCCCCCGAAAGTGTCTACGCCGAAACGAAACTTGCCGTCGAAAAATACCTCGGCACACTGACGCTGAATTCGGTTAGTTTGCGGTATTTCAACGCCGCTGGTGCGAGCAGTGACAACAAAATCGGCGAAGACTGGTCGGCATCTCAAAACTTGATACCTCAAGTGATGCGCGCGCTATTGGATAGCGCATTCAAGTTTGAAATTTACGGCAACGACTACGACACGCCTGACGGTACGTGCATTCGTGACTATATCCATGTCGAAGATCTGGCAATGGCTCACTTGAAAGCGCTTGAGTATCTTGAATCAGGTGGCAGAACGCTGGTCTGCAACATCGGCACGGGCCAAGGCACTTCTGTCACCCAGTTGATTGATCTCACCGAAAAAATTGCGAACCGCAAAGTGCCGTTCACGGTCGCTGCACGACGTAGTGGCGACCCAGTGAGTGTTTATGCGGACGCGAGTCTTGCCGATAGAACTCTGGGTTGGCAATCGACCAGAAGTTTGCACAACATTCTCGAGTCTGCTTACACCTGGCACAGCACCCACCCGAATGGATATCGCTGAGAACTTAATTTGGCATGTTCGATCGCTGACGATCGAGCCAACCCAACAACACGGCAATCGCTCGCGGATCATGACGCAAACGATGACCAGCACCAGGAATAACTTGAAGTTCTGCCGAGCCGTGGGCTTCGGCGAGAACTCTTGAGTCTGCGGTTGGTACGGCTTCATCATCGTCGCCGTGCAGCAGCAACAACGGGCGAGGTGCAAATCTGCGCGCGGCGTCCGTTGGTCTGAAGCGACGCAATTCGCGCGACCATTCGTCAAATGAATCAGGAAAGTTTGGTTTATGAATCGCACCAACTTCGCGCACGTGTTCTAAGAAACGTCGAGGTTGTGCGGCCCAATCATCAAAATCGGCGCGGGGGCCGAGCAATGCGCAGCCGTTTATCCGTGGATCATCGGCGGCCCCGCACAAAGCCAGCGATGCACCAGTGTTCGTGCCGACAAGCCAAATGCCACTCGGTGTGGCTTGCTCTACAAGATGATCGATGGCCGCGCGAAGATCGTCAATCCAACCTTGCATTGAAAAGTCGCCTTCGCTGCCACCACAACCGCGAAAAGTGAAAGTCATCGCCGCCCAACCCAACTCGTTGGCGACGCGATCGATTAATTCTGGAAATGTGCTCGCCGAGTGTCGCGCGTCGTTGAGTGCAACCGGAAAACCATGACACAACAACATGCCTGGTATCGCGCCGGTCTTGCCTGAAGGTTTGGCAAGATAACGCGCTAACGAAATGCCACTTGAAACAAAAGACCCGTTCACAGTTGTGGCGCTCGGTCAGTGTCTATGAGTGGGGTTTGAGATGACGGCGAGTCTTGCCTTCAGTAGCCAGCGTGTATCCGCGATTGCGCGCCTCGGGCAATGTGTCGGGAGCAAAACAGATGCCAACTTCGCTGTTGCAGATTTCTTCGATCAATCCCGAATATTTTGCTTCATCAAGTGAGTCGATGTCGTAGACGAATTGGGTTCGTTTGTCGCCCAGATAACGCGTATGGGCAAATCGAGTCGGTCTTTGCATGATTCAAATCTAGCCTTCGGCTCATTTTCGCAGTTGGCTTGGTGATTAGTCTCTAATAATGGCAAGTTCGCAAAGCAAGGCACAGAAGATCGACTACTTCTTTGACATCATGTGCCCGTGGGCGTATCAAACTTCTATTTGGATACGCGAGGTGCGGTCACAGATAGACCTTGAGATCAACTGGCGATTTTTTAGTCTTGAAGAAATTAATCGCGAAGAAGGTAAGAAGCACCCATGGGAGCGCGATCGTGCCTATGGTTGGACCCCGTTGCGAATCGCGGCTTGGTTGCGTCGCATTGATGTCGACCTCTGTGACGATTGGTATCTCGTCGCGGCCAAGGCATTGCACGAGGATGGATTGCGACCTTACGAAGAAGCGACCGCTCGCGAACTGTTGGCAAGCATCTCTGCGCCTGAAAATACCTGGGATGAAGCGCTCGCCGACCAAACAACCCACGATGATGTGCGTCGCGATCACGAAGAGTCGGTCGTTAAATTTGCGGCGTTCGGTGTGCCGTTGATTGTTTTCGAAAATGGTCGCTTTATTTTTGGTCCGGTTGTGGTGCCACCACCACGCGGCGAAGAGGCGATGAAACTATGGCGACTTGTGAATGACTACAGCGAGATAAACGGTTTGTATGAAATCAAAACTCCAAAGACGAACAAAGACTTGGAAAATATTGCTGAAGTCTTTTCGCCATACATAAAAGCGCGCGAATGGCGCACCGTGCAGACACCAGCACCATGAACGATCTCGACTACAAACTGTCGCTGCGTTGTCTGTTTGAAACTTGGCAGTCGATGCAGACTCTTGGCGAAACGCTGACAGAGACCGAATGGAAAATGGCAACTGCTTGCCCAGGTTGGTCGGTGCAGGATAATTTGTCGCACATCATTGGCACTGAGCGTGCACTCGGTGGGTTCGGCGGAATTGAACACAAAGCCAAAAATCTCGAGAATGTTAAGAACCCGATCGGCGAAATGAACGAACATCAAGTAGATGCTCGGCGACACTTGTCAGGGGCGCAAGTTTTGAACGAATTCAAAGAGATCGTCGTGTTGCGAAAGTCTTTTCTTGAAACGGCGCCAGAGAACTACTTCACCGATGAAACGATGACGCCAATGGGCAAAGCCCCGATGGCTAGTTTCTTGAGCATTCGAGCAATGGATTGTTGGGTGCACGAGCAAGATATTCGCCGGGCAATCAACAAGCCAGGCAATCAAGTGTCGCTTTGCGCAGAACTAAGCGTTGACCGACTGTGTCGCACTTTGCCGATGGTCGTTGGTAAACGGGCGAAAGCGCCCGAAGGTTCTGTGTCAGTCGTGAAGATAACTGGGCCAGTTCAAAGAAATATCATGATCACAGTGAAAGACGGTCGCGCGGCGGTTATTGAAACCAACGATGTTGCACCAATTGTTGAAATTGAATTTGACAGCAACACTTTTAATCAGCTCGCCACTGGTCGTGCGACCAGCGAGCAGTTGCGTCAAAAAATAAAAATTGTTGGCGATGTTGCGCTTGGCGAACGGGTTGTTGGCGCACTAAATATGATGATCTAACTGCGCCTGACTCAGTTAGATATCCTTAACTAGTCATGGTGTCGCCTACTTTCGACCCTGTTGTCATGCAGAAGAAGTTGGAAGTTCTGGCCGAACGCGACGCCGAATTCGCCAAAATTGCGCAGGCCCGAGAGCAACAGCGCCAACTCGAGCGTTTTGGCGAGGTGCGCGAATATTTATTTCCGCCAAATACATCGCAAATACACGTGACCAACTGGGTGCACTCAGGCTGGATGCGACCCGCACGATTCGTCTATCGCAATGTTCCAAGACCATTGCGCAAGTTGATCAAGAAGCTTTCAGTATGAGTGAATTCTTGGTTGTCACCGACGCCCAAGGCGCAACACTTGACGACTTGGTTGCGACGCATAAATCATTGGTTGTCGCGGGCTCGAAAGATCTCAAGTGGCTGGTCCACGGCGCGGTGCCAGATGCGATAAAACATTTGCAACGTCGTTGGTCGTTTCGCCGCGTGCGAGTCGTGGCGACTGCCGATGA
>CAMBWL010000041.1 GCA_945871625.1 Bifidobacterium breve | reverse complement strand
ACGAGCGTTCGCACGATAGACAAACCAAGCCCCGTCACGCTTGCCATTTCAAAGTCGGGCTTGAGACCTTGGCCGTTATCAATCACTCGAATGGTTAGCGCACCGTCTTCGTGGGTGCCAAGCACGACGAGTACCGATCCACCACGACTACCTTCGGGAAAACCGTGGTCAACTGCATTTTGCAATAGTTCAAGAATCACAACAGAAAGCGGGGTCGCAACAGTGGCCGGTAGACGACCGCCGTCGCCAATCACACTGAACTTGACGGGCCGATCAGTTGATTGCAACCCTTCTTCGACCAGACGCAACAATGGGCGAACGATTTCAACGAACGAAATATCTTCGCCCGCCTCGTGGGAGAGAGTTTCATGCACGAGCGCGATCGTGCGAATACGTCGCACCGACTCGGCAATTGCCTCGATTGCCTCTTGACTTTTTAATCTGCGGGCTTGCAATCGCAAAAGCGAAGAAATCGTCTGTAAATTATTTTTGACGCGATGGTGAATCTCGCGAATCGTCGCGTCTTTGGTAAGCAGCAAGCGATCGCGACGACGCAACTCTGAAACGTCGCGCAACAACACGACGCCACCCGTCACGACAACCTGTCGCCCAGATCGCCTCAAAGTCGGAATCGTTCGCGTCAGCAGCGTGACATCTGAACTCTGCTCGAATTCTTCGACGACCGGCTCTCGTCGCTCGAACGCATGGCGTGCGGCGGTCTCGGCAACGCCAAGTTCAGCCAGTGTCTGTCCGACCGCATTGGCACTCACGCCGACTCGATGCATTGCCGATACCGCATTCGGGGATGCATAACGCACGCGTGTTTCGGCATCGAGCACAATCACGCCGTCGCCCACTCGTGGCGCCACGCTCGCATCGGCGACGCGACCCGCAAACGGAAACAAACCCGTTGAGATCATTTTCGTGAAATCATCGAAGATCGCCAAGTAAGTGCGTTCGAGTTGACCAGGTTTGCGACCAGTGCGTTGCGACCACTCGCGAGTCAAAACAGCGACGATTCGTTCTTCAAATCGCACCGGAATCGCCATTAAATTCACCGGCTCGACAAGCGAGTCAACTTTAATTTCACCTGTCACAACTTTTTGTGTTTGAAACGCTTGATCAATCATCTTGTGTTCGATCGCATCGGCAACTGTGCCAACCAAGTCGGTGTCGTAAAGTGTCTGACCTGTTGCCGCTCGCACTTGGGCACCGACAATAAACTCTCCATTTGCAGACGGAAGATGAAGCAGCATGTCGGCGAAGCAAAAGTCGGCCAGCATGCCCCATTCAGAAAGCAAAGAACCTAAATGCTCGAGCGATGCCTCATCAATATCGCTGTGTTCGTGCGCAATCTCAACAAGGGTTGGCATGATTAATTTTCAGATCTAGCTGCCAAAACCCATCTTGCGATCACCGTTTGGTGCACCAAACTCAACAAAAGCAATCTTCGCCGAAGGAATTGCCGTTTCTTTGCCACGTTTGTCGGTTATCCAAAGAACTGCCGACTTGCCCTCGAGGGCAGACACGACTGCAGCCCGAACTTTTTCGACGTTTTTTTCATCGTCTGGCATTTCGAGAGAGATTTCTCGCGGGGCATGAGTTACGCCGATTCGAATATCCACTGTTTTCTTCTTTCGTTCGTTGAGTTATAGACCTTGAAATTAGTTATCTAACACACTAGGCGCAATGCGTTAGACGCACTAGTTAACTTTAAGTGCAGCGCTGAAGACTTTCTTGGGCTTCATATCTTCGGCGATTCGCTTTGCAAGTTGTGCAAAAATCAAACCCACCTCAGAGTCTGGGGCAACAGCCGCAATTGGCCGACCGATATCTCCGCCCTCGCGCAAGTTTTCGACCAAAGGAATCTGCGCCAACAGTGGCACGTTCAATTCTTCGGCCAATAACTGACCGCCACCGCTACCGAATAATTCGTATCGCTGATTGTCCTCGCCGATAAACCATGACATATTTTCGATGATGCCCCGAACGGGAAGATTGACTTTGGCCGCCATCGCCGCAGACAAGCGTGCGACTTTTTGCGCGGCAACTTGCGGCGTGGTGACCACCAGCACTTCGGCGCGGGGCAAATATTGGCTGAGACTCAAAGCGATATCGCCGGTGCCGGGTGGCATATCGACCAACAAAAAATCTGGTTCATCCCAGTAGACATCGGTCAAGAACTGTTCGAGTGCTTTGTGCAACATCGGTCCTCGCCAAACTACGGCCTGACCTTCGGGCACGAAATAACCAATTGAAATGCAACGCACACCCCAAGCCTCGGGTGGCAACAACATGTTGTCGATCGCAACTGGATCGCGATCTGTGCCCAACATTCGTGGAATCGAGTAGCCATAAATGTCGGCATCAACCACCCCAACTTTGTAACCGGCAGCGGCCATAGCAACCGCGAGGTTTGTCGTGACGGTGCTCTTGCCGACGCCACCTTTGCCCGAAGAAATCAAAATCGGTCGCGTCTTCGAGCCTGGCTGGGCGAAAGAAATTTTTCTTCCTTCTGAGTGACCTTGCGCTGGGTTGCTGCCCGCGGTCGCGGCCGGGTTGCCATGCACGAGTTCGCGAACCTTTGCGCGTTCTTCGTCGTTCATCACTCCGAAATTAAGCGCGACATCTTTGACGCCATCAAGACTTCGCAAAGCCGTGTTGACTCGAGTTTGAATCTCGTTGCGCAACGGACAACCCGAGATCGTCAACACGACCGTCAGCGACACTGCGCCCGACGGTTGAATTTGAACATCACGCACCATGCCGAGATCAACGATTGAACGATGTAGTTCTGGGTCTTGAACTGGACGCAATGCATCAATGAGTTGTTCTACGGTTGGCATCGACATCTTGGGGTTTGATCCGATCGGGTCACTAAATAATAAACACTATGGCTATAGGTAGAATATCTCTCATGAGTCGAAAAGCACCTGAAGTGGGGCAAACTTCTGCGACGACTTCTGTGTCGCGCGAGGTCACTAGCCCACTAAACGACACCGAATTCACCGCCACAGTGTCAGCAATCACATCCGCATTCGGTGACCCGACGCGCCGTGCAATTTATTTATTCACCCGCGAATCACAAAATGGTGTGACCGCAGGTGAAGTTGCAGAGAAATTTGAACTGCATGCCAATGTTGCCCGCCATCACCTCGACAAACTTGCCGCAGGTGGATATCTTGAGGTGCAAATTTCGCGACAAGACGGCGCGGGCGCAGGTCGACCTTCCAAGCACTACACCGCGACAAACCCAAATCAAACTCTTGAATTTCCGGTTCGCAGCGACGACTTGGTTTTGTCTCTGCTGGGCAAAGCCCTCGCCTTGTTGACGCCAAAAGAAGCCACCGTGATGGCCGAAGAAGTCGGCGAGCAATACGGTCGTGCAATGGCGACAAGTCTCGTCGGTGTCGATGTAAATAAAACTCAGCGTTCATTGCGTGCAGCACTGCAGACGGTCGCCGATGCTTTAACCGCCCACGGCTTTGCCGCCCACACCGATCACCGCAACAATCAACTTCGCATCGTCAACAATCACTGCCCGTTCGGCGATCTGGCAATTGAACACCCGGTGATTTGCGCAGTGGATCGTGGCATGGTCAAAGGAATGTTGACCGCGCTCTACGGAGAAACGAATCCTGAACTTTCGTCATCGCTGCCAATGGGCGATACTTTTTGCGCCACGACTATTTAGTTTTCTGTTTTAATATTTCAGTCGCCCCAAAATCTCTGCTCTAAAAACGGGTCACCGTACATGTGGTAACCATTTTCTTCCCAAAAGCCTGGTGCGTCGGCTGACATCAGTTCTAATCTGCGCAACCACTTCGGTGACTTCCAAAAATATAACTGTGGGATCAAAAGTCGAACCGGCCCACCATGAATCGGATCTATGTCCTCGCCTTCATACGCATAGACCACGAGCGAATCATCGCGCAAAATGTCGGCGAGCGGCAGATTCGCCGCGTAACCATGCTCGGCGTGGCCCATCACATGCGTCGAAGCATCAGAAATCTTTGCACGCTCGAACAAATCACGCACGCGAACGCCCGTCCAAGTGGTGTCGAATTTTGACCACTTGGTGACGCAGTGAATATCTGTCGTGAGTTTTGTCGCGGGCATCGCACGCAATTCTTCGAGTGAGATTGTGAATGATTTTTCGACGAGACCGTCGATTGTCAGACTCCACTCGCCCGGTTTATATGTCGGCACATCACCAACATGCAAAACAGGAAATCGATCAGTTAAGTACTGACCAGGGGGAAGGCGCGACTTGTCGAAACCTTTGGCGGCCAACTCGTCACGATTGCGGTCAAAGAAACCCATGGGTTAATTCTGCCTTAAATCCCTCGTCGACGAACAGTTTCAAATCAAACAAAGATACATTTCTGCTGTGACTATTTATATAGTGCGACACGCCAAGGCGGGCAAACGCAGCGAATGGCACGACGATGACGATTTGCGACCCCTGAGCAAAACCGGATGGAAGCAAGCCGAACTCGTCGCCGAACAACTCAAGAAACTTTCAATCACAAGTTTGATTTCAAGCCCGGCAACTCGGTGCGTTCAAACTCTCGAGCCACTGGCTCAGTTGACAAAACTCAAACTAGAGATTGACAAGCGACTTCTTGAACACGGAGATGTCGCCGACATGCTTGAAATCGCCGAAGAAGTCGAAGACTCGACCGTGCTGTCGAGCCATGGCGACATGATTCCCGAGTTGATCAAGACGCTTGAGCGTCGCGGGATGAAAATTGAATCGAAACCAGACTGGCGCAAGGCTTCGGTCTGGGTGATCGAACGTACGAACCGCGGCTTCAAATCGGCAACCGCTTGGCCGCCACCGCAGGTCGAAGACTAAAAATTATTTGTCGAGTGCGGCATCAACCTCAGCCACGATCGAATCCACAAAACTTTTTACTTCGGCTGGCGGATTTTTCGCAGCACAAATCGTCAACTGCTCTTTTGCACCTGGCGCATCATCACCAAGTCGAAACCGAGTGATGCCCAAAAAACAATGAGCATCGGGATAATTCGGGTCGAGCGCAATCGCTCGCTCAAGATCGCTGGACGCCGAGGTGAATGCAAGTTGTTTGACTTCGTCACCAGCACTGCGAGCAATCAACACGAGCAGCCAAGCGCGATATGTCAGCGCCTCAACGTTGTCTGGGTCAACTTCTAATACCTGTGTATAAAGTTCGATCGCCGCTTTGGGGTCGACAAAATTTGTCGCTCGCGCTCGAGAAAGAATCGTCGCTGTTGAATCTTCGATTGAGCCTGCAAGAGATTCTCCCGCGAGTCTCTGCCCAGACTGCTTGGCGACCAACCAACCCGCCAAAGTACCGACCAGCAACACAATTAGTGTCGTAACCAAAGTACGAGACAAATTCTTTTCTACTGGATCTGCAGTTTCTGAGAGTGTCTGCGAAGGCGACAATAGATTTTCAATTTGTGAATTCACGGATGCGGCGCGAGATTCGTATTCTTCGCGCAAAGACTCAAACTCTTGATCGCCTAAGTCGCCAAATTTGTGTTCTTGCTCAAGATCTTGCAGCGAATTTACTAAAAAATCGCGTTGCTCTGTGAGTTCACCTGAGAGGTTCGTGCGCTTTTTGGTAAACGCCGAAAACAGCAGGAACAGCGAAAAAACTAAAGCCGCGACCGGCAACGCCCATACCAGCGAATCGACACCGGACGCGCGTGGCACCAATAGCACCTCGCCACCAAACCGTTGCTCGACGTAACTCAAAATTTCATCATCTGATCGCAAGCCCGTGGCAACTTGGCGCGCGACCTCGGCGCGAATCGCCTCGGCTGCAACGGCTCGTGATACATAAACACTTTCGCCCGAACATGTCGGGCAGGCCAGGTTCGCCGTGATCGAATCGATTCGGTCTTGTTGGGTTTGTGGCCCACCTGTACGACTGGTGCCGAACGCGAGCAACACTGCAACAAGCAGAAACATCACCAACCAGATTGATCTGCGTGTTTTCACGATGTGAACTCGTCACGTAACTTGTTGACCTGTTCGGATAGTAAGTCTGGGCTTAACTCGCCCGTGATGCGCAAGCGAACCAAACCGTTCGGGTCGATGATCCAAGTTTCTGGAACTCGCGCCACACCGAAAGCAACTGCAATTGCCCCGTTGTCATCCTTGATTTTTGGCCAATCGCCACCATTTTTGTCGAAGAAAGCTCGCACTGCATCTGAACTGTCGTCGTTGATGACCGTATAAATCTCGGCCGCATTTGAGTTCATCGCTTCGGAGTTGGCAAACTCGACCAATAGATCGTGTTCATTGATGCACGGCACGCAGGTCGAGTTGAAAAAATTCAGCACCACCCACGAGCCTTTGCGACGCTCCAGTGCAAATTGATTGCCGTCGATCGTCGTGCTCGCAACTGCTGGTGCAGGCTGACCCAAGAGAGGCGACTTGGCAACAATGTCTTGATCGGGGTCAGATACGACCAGAACAACAAAAAACATCGCGACCACAATGCCGACAACCGACGAAACGATCTTTACCAAATTTTGCGACTTCACGACTGAGTTACCTCGACCGGTGCACTGGTTGCATCTGTGGGTTTACGACGACGACCAGGAAACGCCGCGAGTACCGTGCCTACGGCCATCAGCGCAGTGCCGATCCATAACCAAATGATCATCGGCTTTATGAACACTTTGATGCGAGCTTCATTTGAATCTTGGCGCACGGGCGGCTCGAGGGTCAAATAAATATCGCTCGTCAACGAAGTTCGCACGGAGGGTGTACCGACATTCATGCCGATGCGTGTGTATTTGGTTATCGCCGGTGCATAAACCTTTTTGCCGTCGACAAGCACAAGTGCTTCGACGCTGATGCTGCGATCGTCACGCACCTCGACGACATCTTGTAACTCAAAAGTGTGCCCCGCAAAACTTGCTTCAACATTCGCGACCAAAGACAACTCTTGGCTCTTGCTGAAACTATTCGAAGCACCCAATGCGACCGCGATCAAAATCACGCCCAGATGCACGATCATGCCGCCATTAGCGCGACCCACGAGCCCGCGCCAACCTTGACGCCGAGTTGCCAAAACAACTTGTCGCATCGCGGCACCAGACGAAATGCCGCCAAGAGTAAAAGTCAAAAGGGGCGCGAGGCCATAAGCGCCAAGCAACAAACTCACGACTAGTGCCGCGACTCCGCACCATGCCGGCCAGAAAAGCCTTTCGCGCAAAGTTTCGGTTGAAGCCTTGCGCCACGGCAAGACAGGCGCAATCGCCATCAATGTCAGCAGTGCAAGACCGATCGGCGTCGAAAGTTTATTGAAGAACGGTGCA
>CAMBWL010000040.1 GCA_945871625.1 Bifidobacterium breve | reverse complement strand
GCAACATAAGCACTGTCGGTAAGTTGCACGCCGATGTGGGCGATCGGCGAGCCGAGTGGCCCCATCGAAAATGGAACTACATACATCGTGCGACCACGCATCGCACCCGTGTAAAGCGCATGCATTTCGGCACGCATCTCGTTTGGTTCGCGCCAATTATTGTTTGGCCCTGCATCTATCTTGTTTGCCGAGCAGATGAAGGTGCGATCTTCGACTCGGGCGACATCGCCCGGGTCTGAATGCGCCCAGAAAGAATTTGGGCGTTTGGCGTCGTCGAGTTTGGTGAAAGTACCCGACTGCACTAGTTCGCGACACAGCGCGTCGTATTCATTCTGTGATCCATCACACCAATAAACACTTTCGGGTTGAAGAATCGCCGCCCACTTCGCGACCCAAGCGTCCAACCGTACATTCGAACTTTTGCTGGCCATATGAGTTGCGCGTTATGCGCCGGGTGTTTCCATGTCGCGTTCAGAACCGAAACGAATTTTTGTGGCGTGGCCAGTCGCGTTGAGCGAGAACAAAACTCTTTGTCCCTGACGCAACATCCGAAAAATTGATCCCTCTAAAGCGTCGGCGGCGATGTTGTATTCGCTCATGTCCGTATCGCGAATTACTACGCCGTCTCCCGATGAGGGGTCATATGCCTTGATCACGCCTTGCACACCTAAAAAGATAGTTGCCAGATTGGATGAATTGCTATTCGTCGCGAGGTTATAGGTCGCACGACATAAAGCCTTAGTAGCCTTGCCATGTGGCAGTTCTTGAAGAATTCGGAGCAAATGCCTTGCGTCACACCGTGATCACCTTTCGTGACACCATGAAACGCCATGCCGATGGGATTAATCGCCTCAACGTGTATCCGGTGCCCGATGGCGACACGGGCACGAACATGTCGCGCACGCTTGACGCTGTCGTAGCCGAACTTGATGGCGCATCGGTTGAACTTGACACGACATGCGAAGCGATTAGTCACGGCTCGTTGATGGGCGCACGTGGCAACAGCGGCGTGATCTTGAGTCAGATCTTGCGTGGATTGTCGTCGACCTTGAAAACCGCGAAGAGTTCTGGCGCGTTACGCGTAGCCGAAGCGTTGAAGGCGGCGTCTGTCGCGGCGTACGAAGCAGTTCTCAAACCAATTGAAGGAACAATCTTGACCGTGGTGCGTGAAACTGCGGATGCGGCGCAGCGTGCAGCCAACGATGGCGCGACGTTGGCGGCGATGTTGCGTGTTGCGCGTGCGGCTGGACAGAAAGCGCTCGACAATACGCCCGAGTTGTTGCCGGTTTTGAAAGATGCAGGTGTCGTCGATGCTGGTGGCGCGGGTTTTATGTTGTTGCTTGATTCGGCGTTGCACGTCGTGGACGGTGAGCCATTGCCCGAGCCGATTTATGACGATGGTCCGTCAGCCGAGCAACTCGAGAAAGTTGCGTTGCGTCAAGCCAGCGACGGCAGCGTTGATGTCAGCGAGTTGCGCTACGAAGTGATGTTCTTGCTTGATCTTGATGATACGAAACTGAAGAAGTTCAAAAATGCGTGGGGAGAAATCGGTGACTCAATTGTCGTCGTGGGTGGTGATGGCATCTACAACTGCCACATTCACACCAACGACATCGGTGCGGCGGTGGAAGCGCCATTAAATGTTGGCGGTCGACCATCAAAAATTCGCATCACTGACTTGTTTGAAGAAGTTGCCGAAGAGCATGCGAAGCGTGAAGCAACCATCGGCATACCGTCGGGTGGCGTTGCCGGCGCAGGCGAACGTCATAATTTCATGCAGTCGGCCTTGCCGCCGGTTACATGCGCGGTCGTGGCTGTTGCTAGTGGTGACGGCTTGGCAGAACTGTTCGGGCAGATGGGTGTGCATGGCGTCGTTACAGGTGGTCAAACGATGAACCCGTCGACTCAAGAATTGCTTGACGCAGTTGAACACATGAACGCCACGCAGGTTGTGATTTTGCCGAACAACAAAAATATCATTGCCGTAGCTAACAAGATCGACGAGTTGACGAAAAAAGATGTACGTGTCGTACCGACTTGTTCGATGCCCGAGGCGCTCGCGGCGCTCGTCGCCTACGACCCTGAGGCGTCGGCCGAGCACAACGGTTCGCAGATGTTGCGTGCAGCGAGTTCGGTGGCGACTGGCGAAGTGACGCAAGCAATTCGCGATACGAACTCTGATGCGGGGCCGGTTAAGGCGGGCGACTTTATAGGTCTCGTGCGTGGTGACGGGGTGGTCGCAGTTGCGAAAACGCTCGATGCCGTGTGCCACGACTTGTTGGCAAAACTAATTACGCCGCAGCGCGAACTGCTGACGATCATCACGGGGAGTGATGCAACTTCGCAAGCCACCGATGCGCTCGTGGCGCACGTGGGGCAGGTGCACCCGCACATTTCATGCGAAGTGCACTTTGGTGGTCAGCCTCTGTATCCGTATTTGTTTGGTGTTGAATAAGTTGAGACCCGCATGACGGGCCAAATTACTTTGCGCGATCTCGCGTCAATCGATGTTGAAGTTCTGAAAGGTGTCGGCGAAAAGCGCAAAGCCGCACTTGCCGAATACGGCATCAACAACGTGCTCGAGTTGTTGACGAATTATCCGCGCAAATGGGTGGATCGCACCAACGAAGCACGGGTCAGCGATCTTGTCGCGGGACAAGAAGCCCTCGTGATCGTCGAGGTTCGCAAAGTTTCGAAATTTACGACCAAAAATCGCAAGACGATTGTCAATGTTCAAGTCGGTGACGAGTCGGGGCGCTTGACGGCAGTTTTCTTCAATCAGCCGTGGCGCGAGCGGCAACTCAAAGTTGGGTTGCAACTAGCGATGTTCGGCAAGCCAGATTTGTTTCGCGGCGTGCTGCAGATGAGCAACCCGTTGGTCGACTTGATTGGCGATCGCACCGGTCGTATCGTGCCGATTTATCCGCAGAGCGAAAAAGTGCAGGTCTCAACTTGGGAACTCGCAACTTGGGTTGAAAACGCACTCGAGCGTTGTCGTGAGCGTGGCATTTCTGATCCGCTGCCGAGTGACTTGCGTGAACGACTTGAACTTGCAGATCGCACGAGCGCGCTGTGGTCGATTCATTTTCCAGATTCGATGGTGGCCAAGCAAAATGCGCGCCGACGTTTGGCGTTTGACGAGTTGTTGCGCGTGCAAGTCGTGTTGGTGGGCCGAAAGCGTGCATTCGAACTAGATAGCACGGGTATTCGCCACATTGTCGGCGGCAAACTGCAGCAACGATTCATTAGTGCGTTGCCGTTTGCAGTGACCGGTGCGCAACAGCGCGTGATCAATGAGATTGATCAAGATTTGGCCGCATCGCACCCGATGCATCGGTTGTTGCAAGGTGATGTCGGCAGCGGCAAAACAGTGGTCGCGGTTTCGGCAATGTTGGCGGCCGTTCAGGGTCGTCATCAAGGCGCGCTGATGGCGCCGACCGAAGTTTTGGCAGAGCAACATTTTGCGGGCGTACAAAAACTTCTTGAGGGATTACTGGTGCCCGACGACGACAACCTCTTCGGTGACCGCCAGTTGCGCGTCGAGTTGTTGACCAGTCGCATCACCAGTGAGCGTCGCCGCGAATTGCTGCGCGATTTGGCAAACGGCGGTATCGACATTTTGATCGGCACGCACGCGTTGATTCAAGAAGGCGTCGAATTCGCGTCGCTTGGCGTTGTCGTGATCGACGAACAACATCGCTTTGGTGTCGAGCAACGGGCGGCGTTGCGCAACAAGGGCTCGAAAACCGCAAAAAGCGTCATGACTTCGCCTGATGTGTTGGTGATGACGGCGACACCGATACCGCGAACCGCAGCGATGACCGTATACGGCGACCTGGATGTCAGCGTGCTGGACGAAATGCCACCGGGTCGAACGCCGATAAAAACTTTGTGGGTTGCTGGCGAAAAATCGGAAACCAAAATGTGGTCCGATGTGCGCGAGGCGGCTGCGCAGGGTCAGCAGGCATTCGTGGTCTGTCCGTTGATTGAAGAAAGCGACAAACTGCAAGTCGCATCCGCCGAGGACACCTTCAAACTTCTCGCCAAAACCGAGTTGAAAGGTCTCAAGTTGGGTTTGTTGCACGGACGAATGTCGTCCAAAGAAAAAGATGAAACGATGACCAAGTTTCGCGATCGACAGCTGGATGTTTTGGTCGCGACTACCGTCATCGAAGTTGGCGTCGATGTGCCGAATGCGACCTGCATGGTCGTGCTCGACGCCGATCGGTTTGGCATCGCGCAATTGCATCAGCTTCGTGGTCGTGTCGGGCGCGGTGTGATCGCGTCGCGGTGTTGGCTTGTCACGAGCGACCCTGAAGTTTCATCGCCACGGGTCGACGCGCTAGTCGAATCCACCGACGGTTTTTATTTGGCGGAAGTCGATCTCGAATTACGCGGTGAGGGCACGATCATGAACACGGCACAAAAAGGTCGCAGTGATTTGAAACTTGCTTCGTTGCGTCGAGATCGTGATTTGATCGAGTTGGCACGGGCAGCCGCAATCGAAATAATCGTCGGTGATCCGACTTTGACCAGCCATAAAGAGATTCGCGACGAGATCGACTTGCTATTGACGCCCGACGAAGAAGAGTTTTTGTTTAAGAACTAGTTCGGTTCATTCGCCTTCGGGGGCGAGCACGATGTCCCAACGGTCACGGCAGTCGCTGCAACGGTAGGCAACAACTTCGCCGACTTGCCAGATGCCGTCTTCGGGTGGATGCGTAAGCAGGTGGGCACTTCCTCCGCAGTCAACACAAACAATCGACTCAGATGGTGGTTCGGCTCGACCCGAGACAAAGTCGTCAGACTGGTCAGAGTTGTTGTTCACTGCTTAATTCAACCAGTTATGCGAGAAATTATCGGTGACTCAAAATAAGTGCTGTTGGCAATAGCGTGATCTCATGCGAATTGTGGCCGGAGAACTGCGCGGAAGAAAAATTGTCGCTCCGGTTGGCGACACGACACGGCCGACCACCGATATGGCGCGAGAAGCGATTTTTAACGCATTGACGAGCATGGATGTGATAATTGGTGCACGAGTCTTGGACTTGTTCGCTGGTTCAGGCGCACTTGGTATCGAAGCATTGTCGCGCGGCGCAGAGCACTGCATTTTTATCGAGCGTGACGCTGATGCGCTGACGAGTTTGCAAGACAACATCAAAAAGCTCGACTTGACTGGTCGCACGACAGTTGTCAGAGGTGATGCAATCTCGGGGCTCGCGCGGTACACGAATGTCGACTTTGTTTTGGCAGATCCGCCTTATGATTTTGTCAAGTGGCAACAGTTGCTGGATCAGATTTCGGCGCCGCTGGTTGTCGCTGAAAGCGGCCGCGAAATTACAGGAATTTCTGGGTGGGAGACGACGCGAGCCAAGCGTTACGGGCGCACCCACGTGACGTATTTGAGCCGAGTACCGTAGGGGATGCGATGAAAGTTATGTTTCCCGGCAGTTTTGACCCGATTCATCTCGGGCATCTCGACATTATTGGTCAGGCTGCAAATTTGTTTGGTGAAGTCGTCGTAGTCGTGATGCACAATCCCGAAAAACCGATCGGAATGTTCTCGGTGACCGAGCGTGTCGAGATGACTAAATCGGCGACGAGTCACATCAAGGGTGTGACGGTGAATGCGGCCGCGGGCTTGGCAATTGACGCCGCAAAAAAGTTTGGCGCGAATTTCATCGTCAAAAGCGTGCGCAACGCCGCAGATTTCGACGTCGAGGTACAGATGGCCGACACCAATCGTGCAGTTGGGGCAATAGAAACGGTGTTGATGATTGCGCGCCCAGAAAATTCGTTTATCAGCAGTCGCTATGTGCGAGATATCGCCCAGAACAATGGCAGTGTCGCCGCGCTTGTGCCATCGGTCGTCGTTGATGCGATTACTAAACTTAAAAAGTAGGGAGAGATATGCCAAACGACGAAATCGATGACTTTAATAACTACGACAGAGTTGTAGATTCGTTCGACGGCGAGACCGTGCCGGTTGAACTTGGAGATTCAGAATCGTTCATCACCGAGGCGATTGGCGCAATTTCGAGCGCGCCAAATGCGCCGTTGTCGAGTGCCCCAAAAATTAATCGTGAAGAGGTCTTGGCAACATTGCAAGATGCGCTCGACAGTTTGCCTGTTGAAATTCGTGAAGCGCGGTGGATGCTCAAAGAGCGGGCCGACTTTCTCGCAAAAACTCAGCGCGAAGCAGACGAAATTTTGGAAGCCGCAAGGGTGCAAGCCGAGCGCATGGTGCAACGCACCGAAGTCGTGCGGGCATCCGAGGCTCGGGCCCGGCAAGTAATCGAGGCCGCCAATGAAGATTCGCGTCGATTGAAGAGCGAGACCGAAGACTTTTTGGATCGTCGTTTGGGAAGTTTTGAGATCTTGCTGGACCGTCTGACAAAAACTGTCGCCGAGGGTCGGGCTCGATTGTCGATTGTCGCCCAAGAACCTGCCCGCGAAGTTTCGCTCGACGACACCGCCACCGGTTTGTTTGATCAAGACGAAGAACTTTAAACCGAGTTTTGGCGTCATCACTTTTAATTAACATCGCCGAGTTATTGCGGCGCGCCGGGAGCATTCGCGAGGTAGATCGACAGATTGACGCGAGTGAATTTGATTTCGCCGACGAGCGAATCGTTGCTGGTTCAAAAGTTGATGTTGGTCTGACGCTTGAAGCGTTGACTGATGGCATCGTCGTGCACGGCACACTTCAGGCTGATTGGCGTTGCGAATGCCGACGGTGTTTACGACCGCTGACTGGCCGCGCGCAAATTCAAGTGCAAGAGTTGTATCAAGCGGTGATCAGCGACCCTGATGCTTATCCGATAACTGGTGAGCAATTAGATCTGGTCGAAATGGCTCGTGAGAATGTTTTGTTGGCAGTGCCACTCGCACCACTTTGTCGGGCTGACTGCGCAGGGCTGTGCCCGCAGTGCGGTGCTGATTTGCAGTCGACGCCATGCTCGTGTTCGGGCGAGATGCGTGACGAGAGATGGGCCGCATTGGATGCGCTCAAAACCGATGAAAGCCAATGAGGCTCTGTGTAAAATGCGTTCGAACTAGATAGCATTGCAGTTCGTTCGAGAATCTTAATTTTTCAGTCAGTTCAGAAATTACGAAAGCCGAGTTTGCGATGGCAGTTCCAAAGAAAAAGAAATCTAAATCAAAGGGTCGCATGCGTCAGGCTGCGAACTGGAAACTCAAGGCGCCAACTTCAAGTTCATGCCCTCGATGTGGCACCGCCAAGCGCCCGCACACGGTTTGCGGCTCTTGTGGCTGGTACAAGGGTCGTGTCGCGGTCAACGTCGACGCGAGTTAATTTCGGGCCATCGCGTCGTTTGTCGTAACGATGCTGCCAATTGCTGTTGATGCCCTCGGGGGCGACAAGGCACCCGGTGAAATAATCGC
>CAMBWL010000039.1 GCA_945871625.1 Bifidobacterium breve | reverse complement strand
CAGTTGCTGATCAACAGACTTGCACTCGAAATTCAACGTGGCGAATTAGACATTGCCATCATCGCGGGCGGCGAAGCCTCAAACTCTCGTGCTCGTGCGCACCGTGAAAACGCGACTCTCAACTGGTCAGAGTCTGATGCCGATGCACCAACTGCGAAAAACATCATCGATGACTCGGCGATGAGCAGCGCCGAAGAAATCGCCCGAAAAATTATTCTGCCCGTGCAGATTTATCCAATATTCGAGTCAGCACTTCGCGCAGCAGCAAAGCGAAACATCGACGAACACGACCAGATGATCAGCGAACTGTGGTCGCGCTTCAGCAATGTCGCCGCAACAAACGACTTCGCCTGGAGCAAAACACCACTCACCCCCCAACAAGTTCGCACGGTCACACCCAGCAACCGCATGATCGGTCTGCCCTATCGCAAGGTGATGAACTCAAACAATCAGGTCGATATGGCGGCGGCACTAATCATCTGTTCGGTCGCCAAGGCGACTCAACTCGGTATTCCACGCGACAAATGGATATTCCCAATTGCGGGCACTGACTGCCACGAGCATTACTACATCTCAAACCGTTATTCATTCGCTGACACTCCAGCAATCAAACTCGGCGGCGAGATGGTCTGCGAACTCGCCAAGAAATCGCTACGAGATATCTCGCTGATCGATTTGTATTCGTGCTTTCCGTCGGCTGTGCAACTCGGTGCAAATTCACTCGGCCTCTCGCTCAATCAGCAACTCACGATCACTGGCGGTTTGTCGTTTAGTGGCGGACCATGGAACAACTATGTGATGCACGCCATCGCCACGATGATGACCAAACTTCGCCAAGCCAACAACTCGTCGACTGACGGTTTCATCTGGGCCAACGGTGGTTACGCCACCAAACATTCTTTTGGCATCTACTCGACAGCACCACCAAATAATGGCTTCCGTCATGGCTCGCCCCAAACCAAAATCGACGTACTTGCCAAGCGCGAACTCGCACCAACAGTCGAAGCCGCATCGTCGAGTGCAGGCACAGCCACAATCGAAGCATTCACTGTGATGCACGATCGTGACGGTCAACCCGAAACGGTGATCGCAGCAACGCTGCTCAAAGATTCGCGACGCGCTTGGGCGACTTCAACCGACCCACAAGTTACAAAAACACTTTGCACTGGTGAATGGGTCGGCCAACAAGTCACCCTCGACCCAAGCGGTACCCTACTGATTTAGATTTTTGCGAGAGCGATGCGGTCGCAACTTGCGAGATCTTGGCGAATCTCAATCTGCTTGAAGTTATTTTGTGTAAGCAACTGTCGCACTGCGTCACCCTGTTGATGACCGATTTCGAGCACCAGCCAACCGTCAGTCGCAAGCCACTCACCGACATACGAAATAATTTCACGACAAGCGTCGAGGCCGTCTGAGCCGGCAAACAACGCCAAGTGCGGCTCATAATTGCGCACACTCGCCTCGACACTCGGGTCATACACACCGATATACGGCGGGTTGCTGACAATCAAGTTAAAACTGTTTTTAAGTTCGCTCGGCAACGCCACAAACCAACTGCCTTGCGCGATTCGCACATCGCCATCAATCAAACCCAAGCCCGCCAGGTTGGCGCGCGCAACTTCAAGTGCATCAGCCGACAAATCAGTCAGCCAAACCTCGGTAGTTCCGCGAGGCAGTTCACTAGCCAACGACAATCCGATCACGCCACTACCAGTGCCTAAATCAGCAACTCGTAACTTTGATTTTGATTTGAGCATCATTTCGTGCGCTAGATCAAGCGCCGCTTGCACCACAACTTCTGTCTCTGGTCGCGGGATCAACACCCGATTGTCAACCAAGACATCTAAATGTCTGAACGCCCACCTTTTCATCACATACTGCAGTGGCTCGCCGGCCAGGCGACGCACGATCATCGCTCGCAACGCAATTCCACAACGCTCACTGACAACTTCATGGCGAGCAGCAGCAAATTCGACGCGATCTAATCCGCTGGCGTGCTCACTTAACCAACGGGCCTCTTGCTCGCTGCCCAACTCAACGGCGCTAACCCTTAGCAACTCTCCCCAAGTGATTGTCTCGTCGTCAACCACGATGAGATTATTTCTCGCCAGTGTCAGCCAACTGCTCAGTCTGATACTCGAGTGTCAGCGCATCAATAACTGGGTCTAGGTTGCCCGCCAATACTTCTTGCAGTTGATGCAAGGTGAATCCAATTCGGTGATCAGTCACGCGGCTGTCTTTGAAGTTGTAGGTGCGAATTTTCTCGCCACGCCCACCGCCACCGACTTGCGCCTTGCGTTCTGCCGACGCCCGCGCCTGCAGTTCTTCTTCTTGTCGCTTCAACAACCGCGCCCGCAGAACTTGCATCGCCCGCAAACGATTTTGCAACTGACTGCGCTCATCCTGCATCGCCACGACGACACCGCTTGGTCGATGCGTAATTCGCACCGCAGAGTCGGTCGTGTTGACACCTTGACCGCCAGGACCACTGGCGCGATAAACATCAATCTGTAAATCTTTTTCGTCAATGTGAAGCTCAACTTCTTCGGCCTCAGGCAGAACCATGACCGTTGCCGAACTGGTGTGAATTCGTCCTTGGTTCTCAGTCGCGGGCACTCGCTGTACGCGATGCGGCCCGCCCTCGAATCGCATTCGCGTCCACGCGGTCTCGCCCTTGAAAATCATCACGACCTGATTGATCCCACCTTTTGGCGAAAGATCAAGCGACAAAACCTCGACGCTCCAGTTGTTGCGCGCCGCATATGCCTTGTACATGTCGAACAAATCACTGGCGAACAAGTTTGCTTCTTCGCCACCTTCAGCACCGCGAATTTCAACAATGATATTTTTGCCCGCATTCCAGTCAGGTGGCAACAATAAAACCTTCAACTCGTCTTCAAGTTTTGCAATCATCGCCGTTGCCGAACTCAACTCTGTTTGCAGTTGATCGCGCTCGGCACCACTCGCATCGGCAATCAATTCGCGCGCGGCATCTGCGTTGCCCGCCGCCGTGCGATATTTGCGGATGCACTCAACAAGTGGCGTCATCTGTTTATATTTTCGCGACACCTCACGTAATTTGTTTTGGTCTTGAAGAACTTCAGGCGTGGCCATACTCGACTCAAGATCCAAGAAATCTCTCTCAATACTTTCGAGTCGTTGAAGCACGGTGATCAGACTATGGCATCAAAGTTGATGCTGTGCTGGTGCGGTCAGCACATCAACGCCAACAAATCGTGCTGGTCGTCGCATCAATTGTGCAACTCGCTCGATTGCGGGCACAATGTCGCGTGTCGGCATTGCAAAAATCAACTCAGCCGCGCTGTTAATTTGCCCCCGCGCATCAGCACCAAACGAAACCACATCTGGGTCAACGCCCACGCTGAAAATCACGACCATCTTTTCTCCAGTCGTCGAGACACCCACCGCACAACATGGCACCGTGTCCTTCAAATTCGTGCGCGGCAACGGCGGTTGCGCGGGTTGCAGAAACTCGGCGCCAACGAGTTGTGGCGATCGACAAACATAATCACGCAACATTCGTTCGCGCGCCAACTGGTTTAATGGATGAACCCCCGCCCCCGCAACGCGACGCGCCACAACCTCGGCAATCACTTTGCGCAAACTCTCGGTCGTCGCGGTTTGGCCGTGCAACAGTTTAAAAGTCTCGCGATCATGTGCACCAACACCAATTTCTAATTGGCTCTCACCCTCGACGCGAACAACTCGACACACTTCAAGCCCACAAACTTCACCGACTATGACACCATGTTCACGCACGACCTCGGCGCCAGCCGACTTAATGAATTCAGCAAACATTTCATCGGCGATACCCACCTCAAGTTTTTCGACCTGTGTCGGCATCGCAAGTTGCGCCGTACCCGACGAATCAACCGCAAAAACTTCGATTGCAAAATCAAAATGGGTCGCGATGCGCGCCAAGTCACCGGCTTTTTCATCCGTGAAAAGTTTCAGAACAGTAGCACCGTTGCGCAAAGCCCAGATCAACGCGGGACCGAGGCTGCGCTGATGACGCGCGGTTACGAGCACCCACGCCACGTTGTCAGCAACTAGACCAACCGCCGCCCCAAACTCGGTCGGCTCAGAATTCACACTCGCACGTTGAGCACCGACAATCGCCCGCAAGCGCACACTCGCCATACGCACAGAATGAGACGAATTAGACGAACCACCAGATCTACTCGCCATGACGCGACGAAACTTAAGACGTCGGTTGTTTGGCGATTTCGGCGAGGAACTCGTCGTTGTTCTTGAACGTCTTCAAACGATCAATCAACAACTCAAGCCCTGGCGCGGCACTACCTTCGGCGGCAAGACCACTCAACACGCGGCGCAACTTCCAGACCATCTGCAACTGCTGACGATTGAACAACAATTCTTCGTGGCGCGTACTCGATGCATCCACGTCGATCGCCGGATAAACACGGCGCTCGGCGAGTTTGCGATCCAGGCGCAACTCCATGTTGCCTGTTCCCTTGAACTCTTCGAAAATTGCATCGTCCATGCGGCTGTTCGTCTCGACAAGCGCGGTCGCCAAAATTGTCAAACTGCCACCCTCTTCAATGTTGCGCGCCGCACCAAAAAATTTCTTTGGTGGATACAGCGCGCCGGCATCGATACCGCCCGACATCACACGACCGGTCGTCGGCGCTGCAAGGTTGTAGGCGCGCGACAAACGAGTGATTCCGTCGAGAATTATCACGACATCTTCACCCATCTCAACCATGCGCTTGGCTTTTTCGATCACCAATTCGGCAACATGTGTGTGCTCTTCGGAAGGTCGATCAAAAGTTGATGAAACTACTTCGCCCTTCACGGTGCGTCGCATGTCGGTAACTTCTTCAGGTCGCTCGTCGATCAACAATACGATCAGTTTCACCTCTGGGTGATTCTTTTCGATTGAAGTTGCGATCGTCTTCATCACGGTGGTCTTGCCAGCTTTTGGTGGCGACACGATGATGCCACGCTGACCTTTGCCGATCGGTGAAATCAAGTCAATAATTCGCGCCGTCATGTTGGTTGGATCGCTAGCAGTTGAAAGTTCCAACTTCTCGTCAGGAAACAAAGGTGTGAGATCTTCAAACTTCGGCCGTGCTTTCATCTTGTCCGCATCAACACCGTTGATCGTGCGAATGTCGATCATGCCTGGGTTCTTCTCGTTTCGCCCGGCAGGACGGCACATTCCGGTTACATGGTCGCCTTTGCGCAAATTAAATTGGCGAGTCAATCGAACCGAAACATATGCATCGCCCGACGAAGCCAAGTAACCGTTCACACGCAAGAAGCCGTAGCCCTCGTCACGCAAATCTAAATAACCCGCGACTTCAACTGGATCATTGCTAATCGGCTCGTTCGACTCTTGCACTTCATTTGATTCGTAACGGTCGTCGCCTTGTGGCCCATCATCTCGTGAATTTCTAAAACCACCAGGTCCGCGACGGCGTCGACGGTTGCGATTGCGACCGCCACCATCTTGGTCGTTGTAGTTACGCTGAAAATTGCGATCGTTGCGATCGTTACGTTCGTTACGATCATTACGCGGACCGCGATCATTGCGATCGTTACGGTCATTACGTTCATTGCGATCATTACGCGGACCGCGATCGTTGCGGTCATTGCGATCATTCGTGCGAGAATCATTTTGGTCGCTGACCCTGCGCGCATCAGGCGCAATCGGCGTGCCTTCATGCTCGGCTAATTCGATTTCCCATTCAGCAAGTGCTTGCCCATCTGCACCCAGCGCCGGGCCATCTGACTTCATGGCAGGCGCAACTGGCTTGGCACTCGCCACAGCCGGCTTGACAGGCGCAGCCGGCTTGGCGGGCGCAGTCTGTTCAAGTATCAAATCAATAATCTCTTCTTTTTTCGCACGCGCTGCCGACTTCACGCCGAGCGCCTTTGCTATCGCGACAAGCTGTTCACGATCTTTTGCTTCAAGTGCCGATTGTCCAAGGGCTTCACTAGCCACAATGCCTTCTTTCAGGGCAACAGAATTTTTTGTTACCCAACTTGCCGCTAAAACTCAATATGCAGGAGCACAAATCAGATTGCGTTGAAATGCGTCTGCCACGAATTGGCGGCGACTCACTCGGGATTCCGAGCAACTCAAGACTAGCCGAATATCAACTCAATGGCAACAGTCTGTTTTAGTTGCGGCAACCAGCAACAAACGCCTGCACCGCCTGCAAATCGTTGGCCAAAGAAACACTTCGCTCGGGCCGCGTCATCAAATCGGCCAGATGCTCCGGCATCTGCGGCGTCTGCCCGGTCGCCCGTCGTACCGCATCAGGAAACTTTGCGGGATGTGCAGTCGCCAGAGTGATCATCGGCATATTTTTTGGATAATCAACGCCCGCACTTTGACGCCCCGCCGACAACCCAACCGCCGTATGTGGATCAATCAACATCCCTGACTGCTGATACACGTCTTGCATCGTGGCCAAAGTTTGTTCGTCGTTACAGCGTCGACCAACGAACACCCCTGAAATCCACTGCTGATAAACACTTTGAGCGACATCCAGGTTGCCTGTGGCACGAAAACTAGTCAGTTGCTTGGCTGTCGCCAGACCGTCGCGGTTGTTCATTTCAAAAAGTAGTCGCTCAAAATTCGACGAGACCTGAATATCCATGCTCGGACTCAAAGTCGGCACTACCTCGTTGGCGATCAATTTCTTCGACTCAAAAAACCGAGTCAAAATATCGTTCGTATTAGAGGCGACAACAAAACCTTCGATTGACGCGCCCATCTGCTTGGCAATCCAGCCTGCCAAAACATTGCCAAAGTTTCCTGTCGGCACACTGAACACGGCCGAACGTCCAAGTTTCTCGGTGGCGGTTATGTAATAGACAACTTGAGCCATCACCCGCACCCAGTTGATTGAATTCACTGCCGAAAGTTGATTGGCGTCGCGAAACTTCTGGTCGTTGAACATCGCCTTGACCAGATCTTGGCAGTCATCAAATGTGCCATCAATTGCAACGGCATGAACATTCGGCGACATAATTGTCGTCATCTGGCGGCGCTGCACATCACTCACTCGATTGTTCGGGTACAGCATTACTAGATCGACGTTGCGACACGAAGCCACACCATCAAACGCCGCGCCACCCGTATCGCCACTGGTCGCACCGACAATCATCACGCGTTGGTTGCGTTGCGTCAGAACATGGTCAAACAACTTGCCGACAAGTTGCAGCGCCACATCCTTGAAAGCCAAAGTCGGGCCGTGAAATAGTTCAAGCAAATATTCGTTTGGTCCGATCTCAACTAGTGGCGCCACCTCGGGGTGACGAAATGTCGAATAGGCATCCGCACAAAGTTGCCCAAAAACGTTGCGATCAATTTCATCGCCGACGAACGGCGCCATAATGCTTGCCGCACGGTTCGCATAATTGGCATTCGGCGCCGTATCAAGTGTCGGCCAATTTTCTGGCACATACAGTCCACCATCGCGCGCCAGACCGGCGAGCAACACGTCACAAAAACCAATCTTCGCTGCTTGACCTCGTGTCGAAATATATTGCATCGTTACGAATTGGCTACAACGCGCAACAACGCACCCACATGCTTCACGACGTCCTGCGACTTGAACTCGCTCAAACAATTTTGCACCGCAGCCTCATTTGCATCATGGGTCAAGAACACCAATCGCGCATCTTCGCCGATGCCGTCTTGTTCGGCAGCACGAATGCTCACGCCGTTGCGCGCAAACAC
>CAMBWL010000038.1 GCA_945871625.1 Bifidobacterium breve | reverse complement strand
GAAGACGACCACTACAAGTACAAGCTTGAGTGGATGAAAAAATTAAAACAGCATGCCGATGTAATCGCCAAGCCGAGTGAACGGCTCGTGATTGGTGGCGATTTCAATATTGCGCCGACCGATGAGGATGTTTGGGATGTGACCAAGTTTGAAGGTGCTACGCATGTCAGTGCACCCGAGCGCGAAGTGTTCGCGGATTTGTGTGCATGGGGCTTGACCGATGTGTTTCGCCAACTGCACCCTGAGCCAAAAGTTTTTTCTTGGTGGGACTATCGCAATGGAAGTTTTCACAAAGGTGAAGGAATGCGGATTGATTTTTTGTTGGCGACGAAGTCGTTGTTGAGCGAAGTTGAAGCATCGAGTATTGATCGCAACGCGCGCAAAGGTGAAAAGCCAAGTGATCATGTACCTGTAACGATCACAATCAAAGAAAAATAGACAAATGGCCGCTCCAGAGTATGAAAGTGCGTTCAAGGGTTTTCATGTTCGGACCGAACAGCATTCGCCGACAGATGCGAAGCGCGTAGAAATCGCCCAAGAGTTGCGTGCGGCGATCGATGAATTGCTGGCGACCTCGGCGCCTCTCGAAGAGTTGGAAGAGACTCGCAAAATGATTAATCAGGCTGTTTTGCGATTGCAGTCGCGAGCACATTCGCATGAATACACCGGGCCGGCTGAGGGTTCACTGGCGCCGATGAATAGTTTTCTCGACCGCAGTCCGATCATTGGCTCGATTAATCCACTGAGCGTGCCGATGAAGATGGGCATTGAGGGTGATGGAGGAAGAGACTCGGTCGTGATTGGTCACGCGACCTTTGAAGCCGCATACGAAGGGCCACCTGGTTGTGTGCACGGTGGTTTCATCGCCGCTTACTTTGACGAAGTTCTCGGAATGGCTCAGTCGCTAAGCGGCAACCCAGGCATGACGGTGAATTTGACGGTTGACTATCGCTCGCCGACACCCCTAAATAAACCGGTCGTGTTTCGAGGCTGGGTGGTTTCGGTCGAAGGTCGCAAAATCAGCGTCGCCGGATCTTTGCATTATGGCGAGACACTTTGTGCTGAGGCCAAGGGTTTGTTCGTGTCGATGCGACCCGAGGTGTTTCAGCGACTGCTCGAGATTCGCCAAGCTCAACGGGGCTGAAATTATTTGATCGTTTGAATTGCCTGCCGTGGCTCGGCACGAGCAACGATCGACAAAACATCTGGGCCAATTTTCTTTGCGGTGATTGCGCCGACGATCGAGGCTAGATCTTCGGTAGTTTTCGGCATTTGTTTGGCGATTAAGCGCAATTCATAGTCGCTGCAAACATTGACAACTGGTTGCTTGATTACCCGAGCGCGACCGCTGCGCCAGGTGCGAAGTTCATCTTCGAGTGAGGGTTTCGTGGTTTTTTTCGATCTAGTTCGGGCGACAATCTGGGGTTCGGGTTTTAGATTCGACTCGCTGACGATATTTGCGAGCAAATTACTTTGCCCCGCAGTGCGACCTCTGCGCGTCTCGCACCATGTGACAAACAGTTGTTGCGACGCGCGCGTGAGTGCGACATAAGCGAGGCGCACTTCTTCGTCTTGCTGATCTTGGGTGATTGCCGAACTATGTGGCATAAGCCCGACTTCGGCCCCGGCGACTACGACGCAAGCCCATTCGCGACCTTTGGCCGAGTGAAAAGTAAGAACTTCGACACCTTCGGTGCTGCGTTGGTCAGCCGAAGTAGTGCGCATCCATGAAGTGAAAGTTCTGCCATCGACAGAGCCTGGGTGATCAAGTTTTAAAAACACTTGCACTTGCTCGGCGACCCAACGCTGAATCTCGGAGTCTGCTTCGGTGAGAACATCGGTGACCCATGTTGCGAGTTCGTTGCGATTAGTGCTTTGTGCGGCGTCGGCTATCGCTGAATTTAATTCTTTGGAAGGGCGACTGGTTCGAACCGGAATATTATTTTTGACGAGTGCGTCGACGATCATCTCACTTTGAATATTCGTGCGCACGAGCACCGCGGCCGACTGCCACGGGTTCACACCGCCGGTGTTCGCAAATTGCCACAAGCAATCGGCGATGCCTTTGGCTTCGGCTTCGGCGTCTAGGAAACCACGCAGATTGACCGGCTCGGCACTGGGTTTGATTGCGCGAACATCTATTTGTGGATCGACAAGTTTTGCCACCGTCGTGGCGGCATTTAAAATTTCGGGCGTGCATCGATAATTGTTGGGTAGTCGCAAGACTGTTGTGCCCCGAATTTTGTCGGGCAGTTCATCGAAGAGTCGTTTATCCGAGCCGTTCCATCCATAAATTGCCTGCATCGGGTCGCCAACGATGAACACATCTGCGCGTTGTCCACGAATCGCTTCGAACATTTCATATTGCAGGGGGTTCATGTCTTGTGCTTCGTCGACAAAAATATGGCGATATCGCCAGCGCACGGCTTGGGCATAGGCGTTGTCGAGACGCATTGCTTCAACGACGCGAGCGATGAGGTCATCAAGGTCGAGAGTGTTGCGCTGAATTTTTAGTTGTTCATATTCTTTGTAGATCGTCGCAATCTCGTTGTGCGGCGCAGCGGTGTATCTGCCAAGTCGTTTTGCCGTTTGTGCATAGTTCGTCGGCGAGATCAGCCGAGCGTGAGCCCAGTCGACTTCTGTGAGTAGTTCGCGCGGGCGATTTGCCATCGGGTGATTGCCGGCCGCGTGTGTGATCAGTTGTTGGCGGTTGTGCACGATGGACGGCATTTGTTTGTGCGTGTCGGCGAGGCGTTGACGCAACAGGGCGAGTGCGACCGCGTGAAATGTGCCGACAGTTACCGATTGCGAGTCGCGCGAAACGCTGAGAGTTTTTAGTCGGCGGCGCATTTCGCTAGCGGCTTCGCGAGTAAACGTGATTGCCAGCACGCGCTGCGGGTCGGCGGTGCCTTTGGCGATGCGATAGGCGATGCGATGGGTGAGCACGCGAGTTTTGCCAGAGCCGGCGCCGGCGTGCAATACGGTTGCAGTTTCGGGGCAAGTAACTGCGGCGCGTTGGTCGGCATCCATGCCATGCAGTAGTTGGTCGGCGTCCACGCCATAACGCTAGGCGGTGGGTGTGGCTGCGAGAAACTAAGTTTGGGGGATGGCTTATCCGCAAAAATTATTAAATCGTGGTGAGCATATAAATCTTGATTTGCACCCGCATTGGGTTGTGTTCGTCAAGCCGGGGACGATTGTCGTTGTGTTCGTTGTGTTGGCGATTTGGGCGCAGCAACTGGGTGATGATTGGTTCAAGACGGGCGTGAGTCGGGTGTTGCTCGTCGCGATTCTGTTGGGGCTGATTAATTTAGGGTCAGCGGTGATGCGCTGGTCGCGTACATATTTTGTCGTGACTTCTCAGCGTGTGATTTTTCGCGAGGGGGTTTTGGCGCGGCGCGGGGTCGAGATACCGCTCGAGCGGGTGAATAATGTGAACTTTGCGCAGTCGGTTATGGAGCGAATGCTCGGCGCCGGCGATTTGTTGATCGAATCGGCGAGCGAAGACGGCCAGCAATTGTTCGGCGATATTCGCAACCCTGAACAGGTGCAGAACATGATTCACGAGGCGATTCATGCGCGCACGGGGCGAGATGCCGATGCGAGCCCGGTCGTGGCACAACTCGAGCGTCTTGAGGCGATGTTGTTGCGCGGGTCGATTACGCAATCAGAATTCGACGAACAAAAACGTCGCATACTTGAATAACTAGGTAGTTGTTAGTCGCGCTGCGATGCAGCGTTGACGGCGCGGACTTGCCAGCCGTCGACTTTCGCGGTGGCGTCAGCCAAGATGACGATGCAACCGCCGAAGCCGCCACCGGTCATGCGGGCACCGAAGACTCCGGGTTGAGCAATCGCAGTCGTGACGGCACTATTCATTTGCGGCGTTGAAGTCTGAAAATCTTGGTCAAGTGAGTTGTGACTTTCGATCATTAACTGACCGGCAGATTTGAGATCACCCGTGCGCAACATCGTGGCGAAGTCACGGACGCGTTGATTTTCGCTGACAACATGACGCGCACGACGAAACACAGTTTGGTCAGAGATGCTGGCTAATGATTGCAACCTGGCGAGTCGCAGTGGACCGATTATTTTTTCAGCGGCAGCACACTGTACGACACGCTCGCCGTAACTGCTGGATACGAGTTTGCGTTCGGCGATGAATTGCACGACGATTTTTACATCGTTGGGTAGTTGCACTGGCAAAATTGTCAGTTCGTGGCAGTCAATGAGTAGCGCATGGTCGCGGACGCCAGATGCGACAGTAAGTTGATCCATTATTCCGCAGGGCACACCGACAGCGCGAAACTCGGCGCGTTGACAAAGTTTGGCACGCTCGACCGGTGTACTCGTGTCGCCGAGTGCAAGCGCGGTTGCAACTTCGAGCGCGGCACTTGACGACAAGCCGGCGCCGATCGGAATGGTGCACGAAATTTCGCCGTCGAAACCATTTGCGCGATTTTGCATTTCGGCGGCAACACCAGCAACATAACGACCCCAATTTGGGGTTACTTTTTCGGGCGCCGAAATCGGCAATTCAAACTCGACAGGTTCTGGATCGTTTTGACTGCATAGCCGAACCGTTGACGGCGTGCGGGTGCCGTTAATAGTTGTGTAGCGATCGATCGCCATTGGTAAAACGAGACCGCCCGTGTAATCAGTGTGGTCGCCAATCAAGTTGACGCGACCAGGGGATCTAAATGAAAGTTGCTTGTTAGACATAGCCTTTAATCACTCTAGTAATTGACCTGAAGAGCAGAAACGGGCGAGAATAGCAACATGACTAAAGCGAAGATTTCTGCATCAATTGAACTTGAATATGAAACATTTGGCGATCCAAAAAATCCGGCACTTTTGTTGGTGATGGGGTACACAGCACAAATGGTGGCGTGGGATGAAGAATTTTGTAGAATGTTTGCCGCGAAAAATTTGTTTGTGATCCGTTTTGATAATCGTGACTGTGGCCTGTCGACAAAATTTGATGATGTCAAAGTTGACACGAACGCAGTGATTACCGCTGCGTTGATGCAAGAGCCGATGCCGCCCGTGCCTTACACGCTTTCGGATATGGCTGGGGATGCAGTTGGGTTGCTAGATCATCTGAAGATTGATCGCGCGCATGTTTTGGGCGCTTCGATGGGTGGAATGATCGCCCAAGTTATGACTATCGAGCATGCGACGCGCGTGCGAACTTTGACATCGGTGATGTCAATGTCGGGCGAGCCTGAGTATGGTCAGTCAGCACCAGAAGCGATGAACGCTTTGCTGTCGGTGCCACCAGCAGATCGCGCTGCATATATTGCGCATGCGCCGATTTATCAAGCGTTTCATTCAAAAAAATATCGCAGCGATGAAAACTCGAAGCAAGCTGCGGCTCGTGACTTTGATCGTATGTATTACCCGCAAGGCGCACAAAGACAACTGGCAGCAATTTATTCGAGCGGATATCGCACCGAGCAGTTGCGTGCGGTGAAGACGCCAACGCTGGTTATTCATGGAAAAGACGATACTTTGATCACGCCTTCAGGCGGAGAGCGCACGGCAGAGTTGATCCCTAATGCAAAGTTTGTGCTTGTTGACGACATGGGTCATGACTTACCAAAACCTCTGTGGAGCGACTTTGTCGAGTTGGTTGCTGATTTCGTCGCCAAGAATTAGTTGTTGTGCCGCCAATGAGTAAGGGACCACTCGCTGGCTACAAAATAATTGAGATTGCCGGTATTGGGCCAGGGCCATTTGCGGCGATGATGCTCAGCGATATGGGCGCCGAGGTTATTCGTGTTGAACGGGTGCAGGCGGTACGAGATTCGGCTGGCTCAAATTGGGATGTAATGCAGCGTGGACGGAAAAATGTGGCGATTGATTTGAAACATCCAGATGGCGTAGAGGCGCTGTTGCAACTTGTCGAGCATGCCGATGCGCTGATTGAAGGTTTTCGCCCCGGAGTGATGGAGCGCCTTGGAGTTGGGCCCGATGTTTGTCTGGCACGAAATAAGAAACTCGTGTTTGGACGCATGACTGGTTGGGGTCAAGACGGACCTTACGCAAATTCGGCGGGTCACGACATTAACTACATCGCGCTTGCTGGAGCATTGGCGCACTTTGGTCGCGCGGGCGAGGCGCCCGTGCCGCCTCTTAATATGGTCGGCGACTTTGGCGGCGGCGGAATGTTGCTTGCCTACGGTGTTGTCTGCGCGTTGCTAGAAGCGCAACGCAGTGGCGCGGGTCAAGTTGTAGATGCGGCGATGGTCGACGGCTCGGCGATCTTGATGTCGATGTTTTGGGGTTTTAAAAATATTGGGATGCACGACGAAAATACGCGCGGCACCAACATGCTTGATACCGGCGCGCATTTTTATGACGTCTACAAATGCAAAGATGAGAAATATATTTCAATCGGTTCAATTGAGCCACAGTTTTATTTACAGTTGTTACAGCTCATAGGGTTAGCCGATGATGCTGAATTTGCCAATCAACAAGATCGCACGAAGTGGCCAATGTTGAAGCAACGTTTGACTGATGTATTCGCAACAAAGTCGCAGGCTGAGTGGTGTCAGATCATGGAAGGCACGGATGTTTGTTTTGCGCCAGTGTTGACGATGAGCGAAGCGGCAAGGCATCCGCATAATGTGGCACGCAAAACTTTTATCGAAGTTGATGGAGTTGCCCAGCCGGCGCCGGCACCGAGATTTTCGCGCACTAATACGAATGTATCGCATGGGCCCGTTGTGGCTGGCGAAAACACGCGTGAAGTTTTGCAATCTTGGGGTGTCAAAAGTGTTGACGACTTGATTGCGCGTGGCGTTGTCAAGCAAGGTGCACGAGCGAAATAAAAAATGTCGACACTTGTTTGTTTTCACGCGCACCCAGATGATGAGTGTTTGGCAACTGGCGGCACAATTGCGCGGGCAAGCGCCGAAGGTCATCGCGTCGTATTGGTGGTCGCCACCGATGGTGCCTATGGCGAAGTGCCCCAAGATCTGCAGCCTGGTGAAACTCTTGTTGATCGTCGGTTTAAAGAGGTGACTGCGTCGGCGAAAGTTTTAGGTATCTCTCGGCTTGAGATGCTCGGCTACAAAGATTCGGGCATGACCGGCTGGCCACAAAATAGTGACCCAGCAGCGTTCATCAATGCTGAAGTTGAGGACGCGGCACAGAAACTGTCAAAAATATTGACCGAAGAAACTGCCGATGCGATCACTATTTACGATTGGCACGGCAATTATGGCCACCCTGATCACATCGCGGTTTACAAAGTTGGTCATCGCGCCGCACAGATCGCCGGCGTGAAAAATGTTTTTGAGATGACAACGAATCGTGATGCGTTTCGACGGATGCGAGAAATGGCGTTGAGCAACCCTGAAATCTTGAGTGAGACCGAAGGTATTGGCGATTTTGATCCAGATGCGCCTGCAGACGATGGCAATCCGATGGGTGAACCAGAGAGCGTGATAACTCACCAAGTGGATGTGCGCAAATATTGTGCGCAAAAAAAATTGGCAATCGCATGTCATCGAAGCCAAATTACAGATACTTCTTTTTTTCTAAATATGACGGATGAAATTTTTGAACTTGCATTCGGAACCGAGTGGTTTATCAAACATGGCGAGACTGGGCCGGCGCGCGACCGCTGGCTGCTTGAATAGTTTGCAGATTGCACTCGTTCGTCACGGCCGGGCATCGGCAGGGTGGGATACTGCGGTTGACCCCGGTCTCGACGAACTCGGGTGTGCTCAGGCCGATCACGCAGCAAAAAAACTTGATCAGATTTTTGTGGGGCAACAAGTCACGATTATTTCGAGCCCATTGATCCGATGTCAGCAGACTGCTGAAAT
>CAMBWL010000037.1 GCA_945871625.1 Bifidobacterium breve | reverse complement strand
CTTGTGCAACGCGCATTCACCCAAGTTAAAAACTTGATCAGCATCGACACGATGATCAACGATTCAAATCGCAACGCAGATGTAGTTTTACCGGCCGCTGCTTATGGCGAAAAAAATGGGACAACAACGAATCTTGAAGGCCGGATCAGCAATGTCGCACAAAAGATCACCCCACGCGGCACTTCGCGTCCGGACTGGATGATCGCTACCGAATTGAGCATCAGCCTTGGCGTCGATATTGGTGTTTCTAGTCTTGAAGATCTGAATAGCAAACTTGTCGGCGCCGTTGCAGCGTTTGCGCCAAGTATCGACGCCAAATCAACGTATGGTGACGGTGTGCTTATGGCGCGCGAAACCCCAGTGACGATTTCTAGCAATCTGAGCAAAGCCATCGATCGAAATGCATACAACCTTCGATTGGTTGTGTCGCGCACGATGTACGACTCGGCAGGGTCAACTGTTTCAAGCCCATCGCTTGCAGGAATCATTACCGACGCCG
This sequence comes from Bifidobacterium breve, assembly GCA_945871625.1. Lineage (GTDB taxonomy): Bacteria > Actinomycetota > Acidimicrobiia > Acidimicrobiales > Ilumatobacteraceae > BACL27. The sequence goes on along the minus strand of CAMBWL010000037.1, from coordinate 7,339 downwards.
CAATTTTTGTAAATCCTCTCGATCTTGGGCGCATTGGTGTTGCCGATGGAACCAACGTGCGGGTGGGCGCCGAAGGCACGAACATCGTGATAGTGATAAAAAGTCACAACGGTGTGCATCGTGGTACGGCATGGTTGCCGTTCAACCACACAGGCGTAGATATTCGGCCATTGTTGAATATTTCAAGCAATGTCGTCGACGTGCGAATCGAGCCGATCAAATGATCGCCCTTGACCCGCTTTTGCAAGATGATCTGTTGTGGGCGCCGTTGTTGATCGTGCTGCTCAAAGTTTTGGTCGTCTTTGTTGTCGGGTTGCTCGCCACGATGTTGATGGTTTGGTTCGAGCGCAAAGCGATCGCCGGAATGCAGAATCGCATTGGCCCGAACAAAGCTGGGCCGTTCGGCATCTTGCAGACGCTCGCCGATGGCATCAAGTTATTTTTCAAAGAAGACTTATTTCCGAGTCGAGCCGATCGTTTCGTTTTTGCTCTCGCTCCATTTTTGTCATTCGTGCCGGCGTTTTTGGCTTTCGCAATTATTCCGCTCGGCGGTGATTTTCGCAACGGATCCTCGGGCGAAGTAACCCTGTTTGGACAGGTGACGCGAATCCAACTTGCTGATCCGCCAATTGGTGTGTTGTTTGCCCTGGCGATTTCATCGATCGCCGTTTACGGGATCATGCTCGCTGGCTGGTCAAGCGGTTCGAAGTATCCGTTGCTGGGTTCGGTGCGCGCGACCGCGCAAATGGTCAGTTATGAAGCCGCGCTTGGTTTGTCTTTGGCTTGTGTGTTGTTGCTTTCAGGCACATTGTCGACAAGCGGAATTGTTTCGGCCCAGACGACAATTGTCGACTGGCACATTATCTCGACGGGTATCGTGCCATTTTTTATTTTCATGATTGCCGCTACAGCCGAACTCAATCGACCTCCCTTCGACTTGGTCGAAGCCGAACAAGAACTTGTTGGAGGTTTCAACACCGAGTATTCATCCATCCGCTTTGCTTTGTTTTATCTTGCCGAATTCATGAATACCGTGACGATGTCAGCCCTGATCGTGACGTTGTTCTTTGGCGGTCCACAGCCAATCGCGGTCGGCAACTTCGTTCTGGATATTCCGCTTTTGCCCAATGCCCTTGAGGGCACGGTGTGGTTGCTCGCAAAGATTCTGGTCTTCCTATATATATACATCTGGTTCAGAGCGACGTTGCCGCGCTTGCGCTATGACCAGCTGATGGATTTGGGTTGGAAGCTATTGATCCCGGCGTCACTCGGGTGGTTCATGTTGCTTGCTGCTCAGCGACTTGCCCGACAAAATAATTGGAACATCATCGTTGTGACGGGTGCTTCAATCGCCGTGCTTTTGATTTGCTATCTGTTGATGCAGGCGGCATTCGCAAGAAGCGCGCGCGAGCGTGAGACACAGGGGACAATGTTCTAATGGGTTACTTCGGGGGATTCACAGTTACTTTTCGCCAGCACGGCAAAAAGAATCGGGTAACTACTCAGTATTCGGGCGGTCGCATGTTTCGTCGCAAGAAGCGCAACGCCGAGAAGATGGATGTGAAAATTGACAAGCCAGAGCGATTGCATGGTCGCCACGTGCTCAATCGCTATGAAGACGGCATGGAAAAGTGCATTGGTTGCGAACTTTGCTCAGCAGTGTGTCCTGCCAAGTGCATTCATGTTCGCGGCGCCGATAACAACCCAGAATCGCCGACATCGCCCGGTGAGCGATTTGGTTGGATTTATGAGATTAATTATCTGCGTTGCATTCACTGCGATCTTTGCGTTGAGGCTTGTCCGACAGAAGCAATCACCGAATCAAAACTGTTCGAGTTTTCTTTCACCAATCGTCAAGACGCGATTTATACGAAGAATGAATTGCTAGTAGATCTGAGTGGCAAGCCACAACAACTTGAATGGGAAGACTGGCGCGAAGGTGAGGACAAAAATACGTCTGGTTGGATGCGTGCGACTGCCGCGTCGGGTGACGCCAACTTCACGGGCGTCGTCGCATGGAGTGGCGAACTGGGTCACGGTGTACGACCCGCAGAAAAAAAGAGCGACTAAGTGGAGTTTTTCGTATTCGTTTGTGCAGCACTGATGATTTTGTTGGGGGCCATCGGTGTCATCGTGCGCAAGCATCCCGTGCACGCAGCATTGAGTCTCGTATTGACACTGTTTGGTATCGCAGTTTTATTTGTGGCTCAAGAAGCCCACTTTTTGGCAGCCGTGCAGGTCATCGTCTATGCAGGTGCGATCGTGGTTTTGTTTCTGTTCGTGATTATGTTGCTGGGTGTCGACCGAGTTGAGAATCTGCGAACCGAACCCTTGACGGCACAGCGGCCCTTGGCGATAATTGCAAGTCTCGGGCTGTTGGGCGTTCTCGTCGCGGCAATCGTCAACGGCAATGGCATATTAAATGAGCGGGGATCGGGCATCAATCTGCCAGATTTGCAAAACGGTTCTGATGCCAACACCGTGCAACTCGCCGAGTCAATTTTTTCACAGTATGTCGTTGCGTTCGAAGTAACTTCAGTGTTGTTGGTCATCGCTGTGGTCGGCACCGTGTTGTTGACGCGCAAAGCAAAGTTGGGCGCAAAGTGATTTCGTTAAGTTTGGCTCCAACTGCCACTTGGTATTTGATTCTGGCCGCTGTTTTGTTCGCCATCGGCACCTTGGGCGTGCTCGTGCGCAGAAACCCTCTGGTGATGTTCATGTGCATTGAACTAATGCTCAACGCCGTGAATTTGAGTTTCGTCACTCTGGCGCGTGAACTCAATGACATCAACGGTCAAACAATCGTTTTCTTCGTGATGGTGGTGGCCGCTGCCGAAGTCGTGGTTGGTCTCGGAATAATCGTTTCGATTATGCGCAATCGTGCGGCTCTTACCACCGATGATCTGGCAGAACTAAAAGGCTGATTATGTTGAGCCTGATCTGGTTGATTCCGTTGTTGCCGCTCGCTGGGGCAGTGTTGAACTTGGTTCTGGGTCGCAAGTTTGGCGACCCCCGCTCTGGTTGGGTGGCAACGCTCGCCACTGGCAGTGCATTTTTGCTGACTGTTCTGGTTTATTTCGAGATGCTCGGTCTCGAAGCCGAAGAACGCTCTCATGTCGAGGTGTTGTTCTCGTGGTTACCAGTGGGCTCTCTGCAGGTCGACTTTGCGTTGCTTGCTGACCCGCTGAGCATCGTCATGGCGCTTTTTGTTACAGGTATTTCTACGTTGATTCATCTTTATGCAATTGGGTATATGAACGGTGATGCAAAGTTCTCGAAATTCTTTCTTTATTTGAATTTATTTGTATTCAGCATGCTGATGCTTGTGCTCGGCGAAAACTTGCTCGTAACTTTCTTGGGGTGGGAGGGCGTCGGTGCCTGCAGCTATTTCTTGATTTCGTTTTGGCATACTCGAGACAGCGCGGCAGTTGCCGGCAAGAAAGCTTTCGTGACCAACCGCATCGGTGACTTCGGTGTGATGACCGCGATGTTCTTGGCATTTTCATCAGTGGGTTCGCTGTCTTATGGGGCGATCAACGAGGCTGCCCACAGTGGCGAACTGGCATCGGTCACGGCGACAGCAATCGCAATGTTGTTGTTCGTGGGTGCTTGTGGCAAGAGCGCGCAGTTGCCGCTCTATTTGTGGTTGCCAGATGCGATGGAAGGCCCAACACCAGTATCTGCGTTGATTCATGCGGCGACAATGGTTACCTCCGGTGTGTTTTTGATGACGCGAATGAATCCAGTACTGCATATTTCTTTCGACTGGGTGCCAACCGTGATCGCAGTGGTCGGTGCTGCAACTGCGCTTTATGCGGCCACGATCGCAGTCGCCCAAAACGACATCAAAAAAGTTTTGGCATACAGCACTGTCTCACAACTCGGCTTCATGTTTTTAGCAATCGGCTCTGGCGCATATGTCGCGGCGATTTTTCACATGGTGACCCACGCATTTTTTAAGGCCTTGTTGTTCTTGGGTTCTGGTTCGGTGATTCACGGCATGCATCACCAACAAGACATGCGACGCATGGGTGCATTGCGCAAGGTCATGCCAATAACTGGTTTCACTTTCATCATCGGCTGGTTGGCGATTGCTGGCGTGCCGCCATTCGCCGGCTTTTGGTCAAAGGACGAGATTTTGCTTTATGCTTTTGCGAAAAGTCCGGCGCTATATGTTGTCGGCATTGTCACCGCGCTGTTGACCGCTTATTACATGACGCGTCAAGTGATCATGGTGTTCTACGGCGAGGCGAGATGGAATGATCACAGTGACGAGCACGGCGCGCACGGCGATATCACGCCGCATGAGAGCCCACGAGTGATGTTGATTCCACTGCTTGTGTTGTCGGTGCTTTCGATTCTCGGCGGCGCGATGCAACTGCCGTTCAGCAAGAAACTGCATTTTTTGGAACATTGGCTGGCACCGGTGGTCGAAGAATCAGAGGCTTATATTGGCAAAACTTGGGCATATCAGAACAAATATTTGTTGCTCTTGCTTGCCGTCGTTGTTGCGGTGACCGGCATATTGATTGCAATAGCCGGCTATGGCAAGGCCAAGTTCAAAGTTGTTGAACCAAAAATTCTTGAACAAGCCTGGAATTATGACGCGACAGTGAGCCGCGTCGTTGCCGGCCCGGGAGCGACGACATTTAATTTGATTACGTGGATTGATGCCAACATCGTGGATGGCATCGTCAACGGAGTTGGCGAATCGATACGTGGCATCGCCGGCTCTGTGCGTCGAGTGCAAAGTGGTTTTGTTCGCACGTATGCGCTCTTGATTAGCCTCGGTGCAGTTTTGATCTTGGCGTGGTTTTTATTGCGCGGAGTTCTGCTGTGATCGCCGTATCGACCGAAGTTCTAAGTTTTCCAATTTTGTCGGCGCTGGTCATCATGCCACTGGTTGGTGCGATAGTTGTTTCGCTGTTGGGCAAAACTCGTCCTGAGTGGATGAAACTTGCGGCGATGACGTCGAGCGTGACTACAGGAGCGTTTTCGTTGTGGTTGTTGGGGGAGTTCAAAACAGGTGAGGCGGGATTTCAGTTTGTCTCACAACACGCATGGATCTCGCAATGGGGCATCTCGTGGCACCTCGGAGTCGACGGAATTTCTTTGTTTTTGGTCGTACTAACCGGAATTTTGTTTCCATTGGTAATTGTTGGTATCGACCCACATCACAACGAAACTTCATATTTTGCCTGGATGTTGTTGTTGCAAGCCGGCGTTATGGGTTCGTTCTTGGCACTTGACCTGTTCTTGTTCTTTGTGATGTTTGAAATTGTCTTGATCCCGATGTATTTCTTGATCGGTGGTTGGGACTACGACCAACGTATTTATGCGGCGATGAAGTTCTTTTTGTACACGATGACCGGTTCTGCGTTCATGCTCGTCGGAATTATCGCCACGGTTTCACTTGCGCGACGCGATCTCGGCATCGTGACCTTTGACCTCGTCAAAATCGCCGAGGGCGCGGATTTTTCAACCAACGCTGCACGATGGTTGTTCGTCTCGTTTGCGATTGCTTTCGCCGTAAAAGTCCCACTTTTTCCGTTTCACACCTGGCTACCAGACGCTCACACGCAGGCGCCAACGGGTGGCTCGGTAATTTTGGCGGGCGTGCTGCTCAAGATGGGCACCTATGGTTTCTTGCGCTTTGGCATTTATCTGTTTCCCGAGGCGGCGATGTGGGCGCGACCCGCGCTGTTCACCCTTGCGGTGATCGGCATTATTTATGGAGCAATTGCCGCGACGATGCAGCGCGATTTGAAGCGTTTGGTCGCCTACTCTTCGGTGGCTCACCTTGGTTTCATCGTGCTCGGCACCTTTGCACTGAGTTCGCAAGCAGTGACCGGTGCGGTAATGCAAATGATTAATCACGGTGTTTCAACCGGGGCATTGTTCTTGTTGGTCGGAATGATCTACGAGCGGCGTCACACCCGAGAGATCGCCGAACTACGGGGCATTCAACACGTTGCCCCGATTTTCGCTGGCGTCTTCACGGTTGTCATGCTGTCTTCGATTGGTCTGCCGGGCTTGAATGGTTTCGTCGGTGAATTCTTGATTTTGATCGGCTCGTTCGGGGCTGCAAGATGGTGGACCGTCGTGGCCACGGTCGGTGTTGTTTTGGCCGCGTTGTATTTGTTGTGGGCCTATCAGCGGGTGTTTCACGGAGAACCAGACGAAGCGAATGCATCTTTCAAAGAGATCACCGCCAAAGAAGGAATGCTGATGGCCGTGTTCGTGGCGATCATCGTGTTCACGGGTATTTATCCCAAACCAATGCTTGAACGCATCGAACCAAGCGTAAATTCGTTCATTGAACATGTTGAAGGGAAGACAAAGTGAACGACCTCTCGACATTTGTCGGACCAAAGATTGAATGGTTGGCGATTTCGCCGCTGTTGGCACTTTTGGCAGGGGCGTTGGTTTTGCTTTTGGTCGGCTCGCTGACGAGTCACTGGCCGTATCGGCTTTATGCGATTACGGCAGGCATGACTTCGGCAGTGGCGATTGGTCTTTCAATTTATTTGTGGCGCGATGTGACGGCAAATGGTCCGAGACTGCTGATTGGCGGAGCATTGGCGTTGGATCAATTTGCTTTGCTCAGTTCAATCGCCGTGATCGTTGCCGTTCTGTTGGTCAGTTTCATAACGAGTGACTATTTGTCGCGAGAAGGTTCTGATTTGCCAGAAATCTATGCGCTCTATTTGACTTCAGCAGTCGGCGCTCTCGTGATGATCGCCGCCAATGATTTGATCGTGCTGTTTTTAGGTCTCGAAACTTTGAGCCTCTCACTTTATTTGCTCGCCGCCAGCAACCGCAAACAAACATCGAGTCAGGAAGCAGGATTAAAATATTTCATTCTCGGCGGTTTTGCATCGGCATTTTTCTTATATGGAGTGGCGCTGACCTACGGCGTCACCGGTACGACGCGATTGATCAATTTGGACCTGGCTCTCAACACTTACATTGCCGTGCCCCGCAACGATGCAATTTTGCTTGTCGGTATCGGAATGATTTTGGTTGGCTTTGCGTTCAAAGTTTCGCTGGTGCCGTTTCAAATGTGGACTCCGGATGTTTATCAAGGTGCACCCACGCCGACGACAGGCTTCATGGCGTCGGTCGGCAAGATCGCCGCAATCGTGGCGCTCGTGCGGGTTTTCGTCGTTGCGTTTCCTTCACGCAGTGACGACTGGGGCACCGTTGTGCTCGTACTCTCGGCACTCACTCTCGTTGTTGGCTCGGTGGTCGCAATCGTGCAGACGAATATCAAACGGATGCTGGCGTATTCGTCGATTAGCCATGCAGGTTTTATTTTGGTCGGTCTTGAAGCCGCATC
>CAMBWL010000036.1 GCA_945871625.1 Bifidobacterium breve | reverse complement strand
CGCATAATAAATCGGTTAACTGCTGGTTGCATTTAAACAAACACTTGTGGAGCTGAGGGGAATCGAACCCCTGGCCTCTTCCATGCCATGGAAGCGCTCTACCAACTGAGCTACAGCCCCAAACGACTTCTTTACGCTACCCGACAGACGCGCCGTCAAACTATCCGGCAATTAACTGACGAGGCGCCAACTGACGAGCGGAACGTCTTGATATAGCCGCTCGATTTCGTAAAACCTGCGCGTATCGTCGTCAAAAACATGGATGACCACGCTGCCGTAGTCGATGAGAATCCATTGCTGCTGTGACATACCTTCGCTTGAGAGCGGCGAGCGACCAGTTTGGGTGCGCACGGCGTCGGTGATCGCATCACAAATGGTGCGAACTTGGCGCTTGTTGCCGGCACTTGCGACAACAAACAAATCAGTGATCGCGAGAACTTCGCCGACGCTGAGCACAGTGATGTCATTGGCCTGTTTTTCATCGGCGGCTTGCGCGGCGATTTTTGCGATGCGCAATGCCTCTGGTTGAATTTGAAAGTCTGTCATTCGTCGTCGACACCAAGGGTAGTAGTCGGAATATCCGGATTGCTCTCGAGAAACTGGGCGAATGTCGCACCGACAATTATTTGCAAATCGATGCCCTGGGCCCGCTCGTTGGTGCGGTTGACCGAAACTTCGCCAATAAAATCAGCCAAATTATTCGCCCCAGCCAGAATATTGCTATCCACATAAAGCAAACGAGTCACTTCTTGGGGTGGGCCGGGCACCTCGCGTACAAGCGCAATATTGAAACCCGCCGCCAAAAGCCTCCGCACGATTTCGCGACTGACAACGGCGTTATTGAACGGGCTGTCAATCTGCACGGACAACTGCCCCGTCAAGCCTGAACCCGTAATCGATGTTGGCGCGACGCTGGCCATGATCATCGTTACTTCTGACTTGTCGAGTTGATACATATCTAATGAATACGGATTCAGATCGCCACCGGGCACCGCTGTTGCGGAAAACTGCCAAACCTGCACTGGTCCCGATATCAGCCGCTGAAAAAAAGAACCGATGTCAGTGGGCGAAGCAAGTGCGGTGGGCTCGGTTTCAAGTGCGATACCGAGGCCGACCGTGTTGCCGATCGCGGTCAACACCGACTTTTGATGATTGAATCGCTCGGCTTCGTCTTGATTAGTTTGACGTGCCAACAGAATGTCGACGAGCGTCGCAGTTTCAACGGTTGTACGACCAAGTTTGCTGACTATGCGCAACGCGCCGTCTGCTTCGGTGTTGCCTACGTCAGAGTCCAAAAGAATTTCAGCGGGCCCGATTGGTTTGAACAAATCGTTCAACTCTGCTCGACCCAGAATGCCGACTGCCGAGAACGAAACATCGAGCAAACCCTCGACATCGGCGACAAAAGCCGTAGCATCGCCGCCCGAATACGAATCTGAGACTCGCCGTGGCTCTTCACCCTCAAGGACTTCGGCTATTGATTTTGCCGGAAGCGAAATGATCGTGCCGCCGAGACTGTTGCCAGAAAGAGCGATCACATTGATCGATGTAATTTCTCTTGATGCGTTCACCGTTGCGAGCAATGCAACTGGCGTGTTCAATATTTTTAGCGTCTTGACGTCGTTGACATTCGTGCCGCTGCCCGAATTGAGAACCGAGTTGTAACCAATGACAAGGCCAGCAGGCACCATCAAAGCAGCGGCGACGCCACAACAAAGCGCGACGATTGCTCGTTGCTTTTGTCGCTGCGGAATCGCAGTCACTTTTTTGAACCGTACAAACCGCGAGCAGCAATGACTTGCATCACCTGATCAGAGATCAAATATTCGAGTGGTCGACCATCGATGAAGCGCGCGCGTAAATCTGACGAACTGACCTCAAGTCGCGGAACCTCGACACGGTTCCAGATAAATTCGCTTGGCGGCACCATTGGCGACCCGGGTCGATCTACAACGACAAGAGTTGACAACTTGGCGATTTCACCAGCCCGCTGCCATGAGCCAAATTTGGAAGCCGCATCGTCGCCGACAATCGTGAAAAGCTCGGCGCCTGGGTAGCGCTGGCCGAGTGTGGCAAGCGTGTCGGCGGTATAACTTGGGCCACCGCGGGTGATTTCGTCGTCGCCGGCAACTAATCCATCAACACCTGCAATCGCCGCTTGGACCATGGCTAAACGGTCTGGTGCGCTCGCCACCTCGCGAATGCCGTGTTTTTGCCAGGGATCGTTGGCCACCATCAAGATCACATGGTCAAGTTTGAGCACATTTCGGACATTTACGGCCGTAACTAGGTGACCTAAGTGTGGAGGGTCAAATGTTCCCCCGAACAGTCCGACACGCAATGGCACTATCAAAGTGTACGAGTTTGGGTATCCGTCATAGATAATTGAATGAATAAAAGCCTTATAAACCTTGGTTCTAAAAAATTATGAAAACTTTCACTAACCCCTTGACAATTTCTGCCGATGCCCTAATATGTCAAGTCCCCCGAATCCCCCCGAATAGAAAGAAACCCTAAATCCCCATGTCCGACTCAATTGGTATCTACCTGAACGAAATTGGCAAAGTTGCGTTGCTCAACGCCGAAGATGAGCGCGATTTGTCAAAGGCGATCGAAGCTGGCCGCGAAGCAAGAAAGCGCCACGAAAAAGGTGAGCGTAGTGCCGTGATTCGTGCCGACATTCGCAATGCTGCTCGCGCCAAAGATCGCTTCATTCGTTCGAACCTTCGCTTGGTTGTTTCGATCGCGCGTCGTTACCCGTTGCCACAAGGTATGGACCTTCTGGACCTAATTCAAGAAGGCAATCTTGGTCTAGAGCACGCGGTCGACAAGTTCGACTGGCGACGTGGTTTCAAGTTTTCGACATATGCAACTTTCTGGATTCGCCAAGCCATCGGTCGTGCGCTTGACCAAAAAGCAAGCTTGATTCGAATTCCTGGTGATCGTTCGGCGACATTGCGCGCAGCATTGCGTCAAGGTTCGGGCGATGCAGAAGGTCTGAGTGCAATGAACGCAGAGTTGCATCGTTTGACGACGCCAGTTTCGCTTGACAAAACAATCGGCGAAGATGGTGACGCAACTTTGGGTGACCTCGTGCCGAACGAAGACATCAGTCCTGAAGACGCCGTCATGGGCATGGTCGACACAAACTTGCTCGACCGTTTGCTGGGCACTCTCGACGAGCGTGCACGCTATGCAGTTGAAGCCCGTTTTGGCTTGCATGACGGCGAGCGCAAGAGCTTCCGTCAGGTTGGCGAAGAACTCGGTGTCACCGCAGAAGCAGCCCGCCGCCTCGTAAGCCGCGCCGTAGATACGCTTCGCGACGACGCCGGAGAAATCCTCACCGTCTAACGCACTTTGCGGTAATAGGGTTGACACCATGAATGCCCGCTGGACACCATCTTCTTGGCAGAGCAGTGTCGCTGCTCAGCAGCCAAAATGGCCCGATCAAAACGAACTCGAGCATTCGCTCAAACAGATCGCTTCGTATCCCCCGCTTGTTTTTGCTGGTGAGGCGCGGTCATTGCTGGCGGCACTCGGGCAAGTTGCGAGCGGCAATGCATTTTTGTTGCAGGCCGGCGACTGTGCCGAGAGTTTCGAAGAATTCACTGCCGTAAACATTCGCGAAAAACTTCGCGTGATTTTGCAGATGGCACTTGTACTGACATATTCGACGGGTGTTCCGGTTGTCAAAGTTGGTCGTATCGCTGGTCAATTCGCCAAACCGCGTTCGAGCGATACCGAGACAATCGGCGGCGTTGAGTTGCCGTCGTTTCGTGGTCACATGGTCAACGACCCGGCACCACACGACGAATCACGCGTGCCGAACCCGCAACGTCTCGTGCAGGCGTATCACCAGTCAGCCAGCACACTCAACTTGTTGCGCGCCTTCACCAAAGGTGGCTTCGCCGACCTCAACCGTGTGCACGCCTGGAATCAAGAGTTCGTCACGACAAGCGCCGAAGGTTTGCGCTACGAACAAGTTGCAGGCGAAGTAGAACGAGCGCTTGCGTTCATGCGAGCATGCGGTGTCGATACCGAGATCCATAGCGCGCTGCATCAAGTCGATTTTTATACGAGCCACGAAGCCTTGTTGCTGGGATATGAAGAAGCGCTCACGAGGCAAGACTCGCTCACGGGCAACTGGTATGACTGCTCGGCGCATATGTTGTGGATTGGCGATCGCACACGTCAACTTGATGGCGCGCACGTCGAGTTTTTGCGAGGCGTCGGCAACCCGATTGGTTGCAAGATTGGTCCCAACACGACAACTGATTTCGTTCTGTCGTTGTGCGAAACTCTCAACCCGGCGCGAGTGCCAGGTCGCCTGACCTTGATTTCGCGAATGGGCGCCGACAAAGTTGAGCAGGGTTTGCGTCCGTTGATTCGCGCGGTTCGCGACGCTGGGCACCCTGTGGTTTGGGCATGCGACCCGATGCATGCAAACACTTTCACCGCATCCAATGGTCGCAAGACGCGACACTTCGATGACATCATTCGCGAAATAACAAGTTTCGTTTTGGCGCATCGTGCCGAAAAAACATGGCCCGGCGGCATTCATATCGAGTTGACGGGCGACAATGTGACCGAGTGCTTGGGTGGCGCCGAGTCGGTAAGCCAAGAAGATCTCGACACGCGGTATGAAACGGTTTGTGATCCGCGACTAAATGCTCGACAGTCGCTTGACCTTGCATTTCGTGTCGCCGAATTAGTTCGCGCAGCAAAATAGCCCCGATGCGGGCATTCGATCTCGTTCGCGAATGGCCTGCAAGCAACACTTCAGTTTGCATAATTGACCGTCGCGGCCTCGCGCACCCGTTTGGCAACACATCCCGAACATCACGCATCGCTTCTGTCTCGAAGTTGCTGACCGCGTGGGCAACGCTTATCGCAATCGAAGAAGGCTCGACGACACTCGACACGCAAGTCGGCCAGCAAGACTGCACGCTCGCCCACCTGATGACACACGCCGGCGGCTACAGCTTCGAAGGTGCGGTGCCAATTGTCGCCGCTGGGCGCAAGCGAATCTATTCGAACACCGGCTACGAGTTGATTGCCAGCCATGTCGAACAATCAACCGAAATCGGCTTCGGCGAATATCTACATGATGCGATTTTTGAACCACTGGGAATGACAAAGAGTTTTTTGAACGGCTCGGCGGCACACGATGTCGTCTCATGCGTCGATGACTTGGTTGAGTTTGCTCTCGAGATGCGCAACCCGAGTTTGATTTCAGGTCACACTGCAAGCGTTGCAACCGCAACACAATTTGCCGAACTCGAAGGTGTCGTGCCCGGTGTGGGCAGATTTGATCCATGCAACTGGGGTTACGGACCGGAAATTCACGGCACAAAACATCCACACTGGATGGGCTCACGCAATAGTGCATCGACGTTCGGGCATTTCGGTGGCACTGGTTCTTTTATTTGGCATGACCCTGTTGCGAATATCTCGTGTGTCGGACTCTGCGAAGTAGAGTTTGACTCTTGGGCGTTGCATCACTGGCCAATATTTTTTGATGCTGCGCTTGACGAGTTGTCGAATTGATTTGAGATGAAACAAAAACAACGGGCTGATTTGCCGCTTTTGTTGTTCAGCGTTTTTTCGACTGCTGCTGCCAACAGCGTGGTATTTGCATCTATGTCCGAGTTGCAAGAGCAATACGAGTATGCCGATTCGGCACTGGGTTTGATCGCCGGCACAGGCTTCGCGATGGGGCTACTCGTGCAATTATTCATTGCACCGTTGGCCGACCGCGGGCACGGCAAAAAACTGATTCAAGTTGGTCTTGGGCTGGCGGCGCTTGGCTCGATAATTTTTGCCGTCGGCGATTCGCTTGCTGTATTTATCGTTGGCCGTGGCATCGTCGGGGCTTCGATTGGTTTCACATTTCCGGCCGTTCGTGCTTTGGCGGCTCATCTAGATGAATCTCGCAGTGCCGAGCGACTTGGTGCAGTTTCAGGAATGGAGATCGGTGGTTTCGTTTGTGGCCCACTAATTGGCTCGCTGATTATCGGGCCTTTCGGGCTGGATACGACCTTTTTAGTGTTCGGTGCCCTGGCCGTTTTCGCGCTGTTTATCATCAGCCCGCGCAAGTTTCCTGAACTCACATTGACCACGGAATCTCAGCGACTAAGTTTCGACTTGCTACGAATTCGCAATGTCCGTGTCGCGTTGATTTTGATGCTTGCGATTACTTTTCCAACCGGAATGTTCGACGCGCTGTGGGATCGATTCTTAGATGACCTGGGTGGCAATAACGCGATGACGGGTTTGACCTTTGCCGTGTACGGCTTGCCTTTTATTCTCTTTTCGGCGCGGGCTGGCAAGTTGATCGACAAACGTTCGCCAATTGCCGTGGTGCTGTGGCTGGCTATTCCAATAAGTTTGCTGACGATTTCGTATGGCCTGATCAAACAACCGTGGGTGATTTTGGGTATCGGATTAATCGAGGGAATCTTGCAGGCAACGATGATCCCCGCCGCGTTGTCGGCGATTGCCAAAGCGGCCCCGCTTGGTCGAGCCTCGGCGGCACAGGGCTTATCGGGTGCTGTCACCGTTCTTGGGCAAATGATCGCTGCATTTATCGCGCCAACTATTTACGGCGCGTATGGCGCATTCACGACTTTTTTTGTCGTTGCAGTTGGCATTGCGGCAATCGCCGGAATTGCCGGCGTGATGCACGCAAGAAACTTGAATGCTGTGACGCGCTAAATATCTAAATTATTTTAGCCGCTCAATAATCATCGCCATGCCTTGGCCGCCACCAACGCACATCGACTCAAGACCGAATCGCTTGTCGGTGTGTTGCAAGCCGTTGATCAGTGTCGTCATGATGCGCGCACCAGTCATGCCGAAAGGGTGACCGAGCGCGATCGCCCCACCGTGCACGTTCAGTTTGTCCATCGGAATACCCAAATGTTTTGCCGACGGAATAACTTGCGCGGCAAACGCTTCGTTGATTTCGACCAAATCGATTTGATCAATCGTCATCCCTGCACGCTTGAGAGCTTGACGGCACGCTTCGATTGGACCAAGACCCATGATTTCTGGATTCAAACCCGACACACCCGACGAAACGATTCGCGCCAAAGGCTTAATGCCGAGTTGTTTGGCCTTGGTGTCGCTCATCACCATGACTGCAGCGGCACCATCATTTAACGGACACGCATTGCCTGCGGTGATTTCACCGTCAGGGCGGAATACCGGCTTGAGACCGGCAAGTGCTTCAACGGTTGTGCCGGCACGCGGGCCGTCGTCCTTTGCCACAACGGTGCCGTTCGGCAATGTGAGTGGCGTAATTTCGCGCTCAAAGAAACCGTTTTCTTGGTTGGCAACCGCGCGTTGCTGACTGCGCGCGCCGAATTCGTCCATCTCGCGACGCGTTACGCCTTCGAGTTCACGAACATTTTCAGCGGTCTGACCCATCGCGATATACATGTCGGCCAAACCACTTGCTGGCGACCAAACACCTTGACCGCCTGCGGCGCGTGCTTTGGTGCGCTCACCTGATGGTTTGAAGATTGCATTCGGTGCGGTGTCACTTGCACCAGATGCATAACGACTCACGGTTTCGACGCCCGCAGCTATGAAGCAATCGCCTTCACCAGATTTAATCGCGTGCGCCGCCATGCGAATCGTCTGCAAACTCGATGAACAGTAACGATTCACGGTTACGCCAGGAACGTTGGCGAGCCCGGCGAGTACGGCTACGACGCGAGCAATGTTGAAACCGCCTTCACCCGCAGGCTGGCCGCATCCGAGCATCAAATCTTCGACATCATCGGCTTTGAGTTGTGGCACCTTTGCCATCAACGCGCGCACGATCTGCGCCGACATGTCATCGGGACGCAATTCGGTGAGTGTGTCTTTATTTGCGCGACCAATCGGGCTTCGGGCTGTGGCGACAATGACTGCTTCTGACATGACTGATGCTCCTTAAATTTTACATTTCTAGCGTTGCAAAACCCTAGCCGTTACCGCGACAAACCACGAAGCCACGGGGTCTGATTCAGGGTTTGACACGCCAGAGTTCTATTCTTGAACCATGCAGTTGTTTGATGTGCGACTTGAAGACATCGACCTCTCGGCCCCGGAGTTTTGGCGGGCTCCCCGCGACTTTCGCGAGTCGGCATTTGCCAAACTACGCAACGAAGACCCATATCGATTTTACGAAGAAATGGAATTGGCGATTGCCCCGAA
>CAMBWL010000035.1 GCA_945871625.1 Bifidobacterium breve | reverse complement strand
AGATAAACACGTGATGCCCACTTTGAGATTCGGTATGTCTCAGATGGCTGAAATTCTTTTTGATTATCGGTGATTTTACCGAAAGCATTTTGTATCCATTGCTTCAGTTCGGCAGGGAAGGCTGCGAAACTAAATAGTTCAAGCAAGTATTTATAAAACGGAACACTGCGTTTGCCCGCAATCTCGGCGTCTCGACCGACAATGATCGTGTCCGAGTGGTGGCGAGCATGACTCCAGCGCCAAGTTTCTGGTTCACGAAACACCATGAACGATGCGATGTAATAAACAACGTCGTTCATCCACTTCGTGCGAAATGCAGTGCGATGACCCGTCTCATGCCAACGAGAGTCGCTCATCGAGCCGTAGAGCACACCGTAGACAGCAAACGTCGGCACTGCCCACCAGGAACCCCAACTGAGGTGGGCGAGATAACCAAAGATGCCTAGAGCAGCGAACCACGATGCAACATGTAAAGCAGCCAAACCGTTGTTGCGCGCCATGAACTTCTTCATCAACTCACGGTCTACTTTTGGTTTGTACCAATCGGCATCAACGAGACCGTTCGCCTCAGCCAATTTTTCTTCTTGCCCACCAACTGTGTAATCGCGCATGGATTTAGTTTATTTCAAGGAGTCTTCAAGAAGCGAGTGTTGTTAGTTCTAGGTTCTATTTCAGGCGCGAAAACACTGCAATCTGGGTTGTGTCGCCGTAGTGGGGGCTAGTCGGACCATAAACTTGCTCCTCGTAAAGTTTGACTTCAGAAATGGCGCCTGATTCGTGGGCGCTGCTCAAAGTCGCGGCAAAACCTCGCAACTCAAAATGTTGAGCGTTAATACCAATAACGAACCAGCCATTGATCCCTACGAGTTGGATCAATGAAACAAGAGTTTGGGGTCCGAGGTGGCCATGGGTGAATGTGCCGGAGCTGGTCATCGCATCATATGCTCGTGTCGGTAACACAGAAGTTAGGTCGATTTCAAGCAGATCGTTGTAGACGGGCGAGTTATCGATGCGTCGCAGTGCAGCGGCCTCTGCCAACATCTCGCGTGAAATGTCGAAACCGTCAATACTCAAGTTGGGCCTAAGGCTTGCCAGATAACTACCGACCGCACCAGTGCCGCAACCAATATCTAGAACTTTGTGGATGCCTGTTTTGGAAATTTTCTCGTCAAATTTTTGAGCAAGCGTCCGCGGATAGACATAATCATTGGCCTTGATAAACGTCTCGTTGTATGTTGCCGCCCACGCTGCATAGAGCTTTCGGCTGTCTTCGGGAGTTTTAACCGCGTAGGCGTCGTCGAGATCCAATTACTTGCCTTGCCACTTTGGTGCTCGTTTTTCGGCGAATGCCTTCGTGCCTTCCGTGGCATCTTGCGACTCGATCGCCGAACGATATGTCAAATTTTCGCGCAAAACTTTCATCGCATCACCTGTCGATACGGTTTCGAGCTCACGCATCAACTCAAGCACCGCAGCAACACTGAGTGGGGCAGAGAGGCAGATCTTTTCGGCAAGTCGGCGCGCAGCAGGCATCAGGTCGTCGCTTGTCGTCACTTGATTGACGATTCCCCAATTTTGAGCCTCTGACGCAGACATGCGGCGCCCAGAGATCAACATCTCACGGGCAATATTCGGTGGCAAGACTCGTGGCAGACGGATTGTCGCATTGTCGGCGATCAAGCCAAGAGTCGTCTCGGGCAAAAAGAATTCTGCATGTTCGGCGGCAACTATCAAATCAGCGGCCAAGGCAATTTCGAAACCGCCACCAACGGCCATGCCGTTAATCGCCGCGATCACCGGTTTTGGTCGGTACTTGAGTTCACTGATTCCGCCAAAGCCACCAACTCCATAGTCAGACTCAAATGATTCGCCCTCGTTGGCGGCGCCAAGATCCCAGCCTGCAGAAAAAAATTTGGCTCCCGCACCAGTCAAGATCGCCACTCGCAAATCAGGGTCACGCATGAACGAATCGAATACCGAACTCATCTCGCGGCTCGTTGAAGCATCAATCGCGTTGGCCTTCGGGCGATTGATCGTGACTTCTAGAATCGCACCGTTTCGCGTTACATCGATGCTCATAACTGCTCGGCAATCATTAAAGCGTCAACTGCGACTGCAGATTTTGGTGTAACCAGCACAGGGTTTAATTCAATCTCGACTAAGTCGTTGTTTAATGCAGTGCCGATTAGTTTTTGGATAAGTTCGACCAAGGCGTCTATGTTCGCCGCCGGTTTACCGCGGAAGCCGTTCAACAGCGGGGCGATACGCATTTCTTGCAGCGCTCGTGCGATCTCGGCGTTGGTTGCTGGTGCCAGCAAGCACACAGTGTCGCGCCAGAGTTCGGTGAAAATGCCACCCGCACCGAGCGTTATTAGCCAGCCAACTGGTGCGTCGCGTCGCACGCTGACCAAAACTTCGGCAACAATGTTGCTGATTGTTTGTTCGACGAGAAATTCGCCGATTTCTTCGGGCATTGAGCCAGCAGCCAAGATCAACTCATCAGAGTCTTTAATCCCGACTCGCACCGCACCAGACTCACTCTTGTGGGCGAGGCCGAGACCTTTCAGCGTGACGGGGTACCCGACATTTTTGGCAGTTGCGACGAGTTCTTCGCGTCGACTTCGAGCGCCTGCGGGCACTGTGACGCCGTTGCGTGACAGCATTAATTTTGCTTCAGCCTCGTCGATGAGTTTCGTGTTACGCGGTGCAACAACAGTTG
The DNA here is from genome assembly GCA_945871625.1 of Bifidobacterium breve. Lineage (GTDB taxonomy): Bacteria > Actinomycetota > Acidimicrobiia > Acidimicrobiales > Ilumatobacteraceae > BACL27. Next base: position 5,621 of record CAMBWL010000035.1, on the reverse strand, counting down.
CTGGCAATTCACCAGGCAAGTTTGCGCCGAGCCACGCTGCTGCATCGAGTGCGGCGAGAGATTCTTGCAAACCTTGCAACACGCTCATGTTTGCGGTGCGAGCAGCATCACGCACATCAGGCGTGACACACTCGGGCATTGTTGCCACGACGACACCACGTCGTTGTGTGGCATGAACGGCATCACCGAGGGCCAGTGCCGCCACAGTCCATGAATCTGATTGATGATCATCGCGTGGTGGCGTGTCAAGAATCAACAGCGTCGCATCTTGCGGACCATTCATAACTTGGGTGAAGGTATTCGCGGTGGCGACGCGGTCGCCCCACATAAAAGTGTGATAGTCGAATGGATTACCGATCGACACGAGTTCAGTCAGCGTCGCGCTGATGCGCCGGTGTTGCTCGTCATCAAACGGCTGAAAACACAAAGTTGTTTTTTCACTTAGGTCGGCGATAAGCGAGGCCTCACCACCCGAGCATGAAAGCGAAACGAGTTTGTTGCCAGTGAGCGCACCACCATGATTTAGGAGTTTGAGAGTTTCGATAAGTTCTGTCGGAGAATTAACCATCGCCACACCGCATCTCGCAAACAGTGCCTCATATGCGCGCCGTCGACCAGCAAGCGATGCCGTATGCGATGCTGCGATGAGCGCACCAACTTCGCTGCGACCTGTCTGTAAAGCGACAATTCGAAGATTGCGCTGCGCAGCATAATGCGCGAGTCGCGCAAATCGCACAGGGTCGACGATCGCCTCAATGAATAATCCGATCGAAGTAACGCGGCTGTCGTTGATGAAAACTTCAAGACAATCTTCGACGCCGGCGACCGCCTGATTACCGACGGTGACCATGTAGGCAAGATTCAGACCGCGTTGTTGTAGCGTCAAGTTGAGACCGACATTGCCGCTTTGACTGACGATTGCTGAGCCAGTCGTTTCGGGTTTGCAGCCATGTTGGTCGGGCCATAGCGCGACACCATCGAGTGAATTGATATAGCCATAACAATTCGGCCCGAGAAGCGGCATTTCACCTGCTGCAGCAACGAGTTTTTGCTGCAACACGATGCCGTCAACACCAGACTGTGTGCCCGACTCAGCGAAACCTGATGCATAACAAACTGCACCACCCGTGCCAATTTTCGCCAACTGCGCGACGACATCGATCGTCGCGTTGCGATTAACCGCGATGAATGCGACATCGGGTGCGCTCGGCAAATCAGCGATTGATTTAAAGCACTGCACGCCAGCGATGCTCTCGCGTGTCGGATGCACGGGCCACAATTGGCCGGTGAATCCTAATTTTTGACATTGTTCGATCACGCTTTGCGCGGGACTGGTGCCGAACAAGGCGATTGATCGCGGGTTCAGCGTGCGCGATAGCAGTTGGTCAGCCACCATATGGTCGCAACAGCGCGCGCGAAATGATGTGGCGTTGAATCTCGCTGGTGCCATCCCAAATGCGATCTACACGGGTGTCGCGCCACATGCGTTCGAGGGGTAGTTCGTCCATCAAACCCATGCCGCCAAAGATTTGTATTGCTTCATCAGTGACGAACTGACACATTTCGCTCGAGAACACTTTGGCCATCGCCACTTCTGTGTCACTGAACCTGCCTTGGGCATCGTTGTATGCGGCGCGCAGGGTCAAAAGTTCGGCAGCGTCGAGTTGTATCTGCATGTCAGCCAATTTGAACGAAACGCCCTGAAACTTGCCGATCTGCTGACCGAATTGCTCTCGGGTCGCGGCCCACTCAACCGAGAGTTTGAGAGCGCGCCGTGCACGGCCGACGCAGACAGCGGCAACTTGCAGTCGCGTTGCGCCGAGCCATTCATTGGCGGCATCAAAACCTTTGTGTTCTTCACCCAAAACGTTTTGATTAGGTACGCGGCAATTGTCGAAATTGATGATCATGTTTTGGTAGCCGTTATTCGAAACGCAGTTGTAGCCCTTGACCCGCTCGCAACCCTTTGAATTGAAATCGACCAGAAAGCCGGTAATTTTCTTTTTCACGCCCTTTGAAGTTTGCTCTTCACCGCTGGCTGCAAACAAGATGACATAGTCGGCCATGTCGGCGTGCGAGATGAAGTGTTTGGTGCCGTTGATAATCCAATCGTCGCCATCGCGCGTAGCGGTGCACTTCATGCCACGTACATCAGAACCTGCGTCAGGCTCCGACATCGCTAAGCATTCGACACGCGCGCCAGTGATCGTCGGAATCAAATATTCGGCGATTTGTTGATCGCGACAAGCTCGCAGAATGTTGCTTGGTCGGGCGACAATGTAGTGCAAGGCATAAGAGGTTGCGCCGAACTCGCGATCCACGAGTGTCGTATCAAAAGAGTCGAGCCCGCCGCCACCAAGGTCGCTCGGCATATTGCAGGCGTAGATGCCCGCGTCAATTGATCGCTGTTTAATTTGCTGGACCAAATCTGGCGAGACTTCACGGTCTCGTTCGACTTGCTCTTCGTATGGCATCATTTCGCGCTCGGTGAAATTGCGTGCGGTGTCGACGATCATTTGTTGTTCTTCTGTTAGGTCAAAGCGCATGGTTCAGTCTCTCAGTTCTTAGACTTAATTTTCATAATTCTGCCGATTTCTGGCGGGGTGGACAACCTGTCGTGACTTTGTCGTATGGCTGTCAATGCTTTTGCCACCGAATCGGGGATTGGTGACGCTTTGGCCGCTTTCGAGTCAACATGCAGCAGCATTTGTTCGCAGGTGGCGAGTCGCATTTTTGTCGTCTCATTGAACATTTCGTGGTTGAAATGCAGTCGCTTGGCATCAAAATCGAGAACTTGAGTGGTGACCCTCAGTTTGTCGTCGCGGTCGGCCTCGCGCTCATAGATGATGTGAGTTTCAACCGTGTAGTACGAGTTGCCTGCACTACGGTAGGCGTCATTGATGCCGATGTATTGAAATAAAACATCCGACGCCCAACCAAATGCCGTGAGATACGCCGCTTCGGTCATGTGATTGTTGTAGTCAACCCATTCGGCGACAACGCTGCACCTATAAATATCTAGAGGTGCTGGCACGACTTCACCGACCTTGAGTGGCTCAACTTTCAAAATCATTTAACGCTCTGACCAACAAATCTGCCGACGCCATCTGGTTTTGCAAGTTTGGCGTGAGCCTTGGCGATCGGCTCGAGGCGCACCAAGAGTTCTTTGCCGATCGGTGAGGCCTTTTTGAGGTTCGTGTCGACGTGTAAGTAGATGTGTTCAGCCGTTGCCACGACGGTGCCATCAGTTTTTGACATTACCGAGTGAAGGTGTACTTTCTTTTCATCTAGCGAGATCACCTGCGCCGTCACGACTATTTCGTCGCCGACCTTGCTCTCGTTGACATAGCGAATGTGGCTTTCGAGCGTGTAAAACGACCGACCCGTCGCCAGATAGTCAGAATTGAAACCAATTGACCTGAAAAATGCGTCGAGCGCTTCGCTTGAGAGCTGCATATAACGACTGTCGTTGGTGTGTCCGTTGTAGTCGGCCCAATCAGCAGTAATGAGTCGTCGTTGAGCCTCGATTGGCTGATCAATTTTTGCCGGCGCGGGTGTCGCACCGCTAAATAGTTTGTTCTCGTAGTTCGCGAGCACTTCGCCCGCGCCATAGCCGACTGATTTTAAGCCTTGCATCACGGCGACCAAGCAGTCGTCGCGCAGTTTTTCGAGTTCACGAATTGATTTGGTGCCTGCCTGCGTGTCTGATTGCGAGACAATCTTTTCGAGCAATACATCGTCGAGTTCGGGCACATCCATCAGTTTCGTCCATGGCCATTTGAGGGTCGGCCCGAACTGTGCCATGAAATGTCGCATGCCGGCCTCGCCGCCTGCGATGCGATAAACCAAGAAAGTTCCCATGAAAGACCAGCGCAATCCAGCACCGAATCGAATTGCATCGTCAATTTCTTCGGCGGTTGCCACACCGTCATTGATCAGCCACAGTGCTTCGCGCCACATTGACTCCATCAGGCGATCGGCGATGAAGCCGTCAATTTCTTTTTGCAACATCAGTGGACGCATGCCGATTGATTCGTAAACCTCTCGTGCCCGTTCGCGGGCCTGCACTGACGTTTTGTCACCACCACAGATCTCGACAAGTGGCAATAAGTAGACCGGATTAAACGGATGACCAACAACTAGCCGTTCAGGGTTGACCATGTCGCGCTGTAATTGCGTTGGCAAAATGCCGGAAGTTGATGAGCCAAAAACGGTGTCGGGCCGCGCAGCACGACTGGCACGGGCAAAAAGCTCTTGCTTCAGGTCGACTCGTTCGGGCGCACTTTCTTGAACGAAATCCACATCGGTGACAGCCTCTTCGGGTGTGGCGACGAAAGTTATTTTGCCTTCTTGGGGCAGAGGAGCCAGGGTCAACTTGGCATATGCACGCCGGGCATTTGCCATGACTTCGCCAATTTTTCGCTCTGCCTGCGGGTCGACGTCGTAAATTTTTACATCGATGCCATTGAGAATGAACCGCGCAGCCCAACCTCCACCGATTACCCCGCCACCCAATAGGCCGACCGTGCGCAACGGTTTGCTGAGAGTCACGAGTGTTTCGTGAGTTGGAGTTTTTTTCGAACGTCCTGTGGGCCGATCACATTGACGTTCATATTTTCGAGAATTTTGACGGCGCGCGCGACAAGATCTGCGTTCGACGCCATTTCGCCGCGTGAGAGATAAATGTTGTCCTCAAGACCGACCCGCACGTTGCCACCGGCGAGCGCCGCCATCGCCACGAATGGCAACTGCATGCGACTAATCGAGAAAGCCGAGAAAATCGCACCTGGTGGCAGCTGATTGACCATCGCCATAAAAGTTGACGGATCATCGGGCGCGCCATAAGCAATGCCCATGCACAGTTGAATCATGATCGGGTCGTCGAGCAAACCTTCGGCGATTAGATCTTTGACCATTACTAGATGACCTGTGTCGAAAACTTCGAGTTCGGCGCGAACGCCGAGTTTTTGGACTTGCTTGGCCATTGTGCGCAACACACTCGGTGTGTTGACCATGATGTAGTCGCCACCCGAAGCGAAGTTCATCGTGCCGCAATCGAGTGTGCAAATTTCTGGCAGCAGGCGTGTGACATGCGCGAGGCGTTCGGTTGCACCGACCATGTCGGTGCCGATTTCGTCAAGTGGAAGAACTTTTTCATCGCCACCCAGCACCATGTCGCCGCCCATGCCGGCGGTCAGGTTCAAAACGACATCGGTGTTCGACGATCTGATGCGGTCGACAACCTCGGCATAAAGTTCGACATCGCGAGTGCCCTTGCCAGTGCGCGGGTCGCGCACGTGAATGTGCACGATGGCGGCGCCAGCCTTTGCGGCGTCAAGGGCCGAGTCTGCGATCTGCTTGGGTGTTACGGGAACTTTGTCGCTCTTGCCCGTCGTGTCACCAGCACCCGTCACCGCACATGTAATAAACACATCCCAATTCACAGTTATTCCTCTTTATTAATTTCGAAAATCAGTAGTTCACTATCCTCATTAAACCTTACTAGTTTCATTTTTGGGCAAGGTGGACTTGTATATTCCCAGTCATCTGCCCAGTCGACCTTGGGGGCGATTGCGAAGTCAGCACCAGACTTTCCCAATGTCTTGCAAGCCACCTTAGCC
>CAMBWL010000034.1 GCA_945871625.1 Bifidobacterium breve | reverse complement strand
CAAGTACTAAGACTTATTGCCAAAGTGCCGACAGTTGCGGCGATGTGTTACCGGTTCAGCATGGGCCTGCAGTTTGTCACCCCAAACAACTCGATGACCTACCCACAAAACTTTTTGAACATGATGTTCAGACTGGGTGATGACCACACGGTTGATCCACGACTGACCAAGGCGATGGATCTTCTGTTCATCCTGCACGCTGACCACGAACAAAACTGTGGCACGACCGCAATGCGAGTCGTTGCGTCGTCGCATGCAGACCCGTTCAGCGCGATGTCGGCTGCATCCTCGGCGCTGTACGGCCCGTTGCACGGCGGCGCCAACGAAGCAGCGATCAACATGCTCGGCGAAATCGGCAGCATCGACAATGTCGAGTCGTTCATCAAGTCAGTCAAAGCGGGCAACAATCGCCTGCAAGGTTTCGGTCACCGTGTCTACAAAAATTATGACCCTCGCGCCGCAATCATCAAAAAAGCCGCCTATGACGTGTTCGATGTAACCGGCAAAAATCCGATGCTCGACATCGCGCTCAAACTCGAAGAGGTTGCGCTCAGCGATGACTACTTCATTTCGCGCAAGCTATATCCAAACGTCGACTTCTATTCAGGCTTGATCTATCAGGCCCTGGGCTTTCCGATTGACATGTTCACCGTGTTGTTTGCGATTCCGCGCACCGTCGGCTGGCTCAGTCACTACAACGAACTACTCAAAGACGACGCTCAGAAAATCAGTCGCCCACGCCAGTGGTATACGGGTGTTGACCAGCGCGACTATCTCGCAATCAACAAACGTCAATAACAATTTTGCCGGTATTGGCGTTGCTCTCCATGAAGCGGTGGGCGTCAACGATTTGATCTAAACCAAATCTGCGATCGATCACTGGTCGCATCTTGGCTAAGGCAAAGAGCGGCAGCATCTCATTGATAAATCGTTGCGTCACGGCGATTTTTTCATCAACTGGCCTCGGTCGCAACACCGTGCCAATCAGCCGACCACGTTTGGGCATTAGCGCGCCAATATTGAATGCCGTCGATCCACCGCCCATCAACCCAACCTGCACGATCGTGCCTTTCAGCGCGAGCGCCGCAACATTGCGGTTCAAATATTCGCCGCCGATTACGTCAAGAATTACGTTCACGCCTTTGCCGTGGGTTGCTTGCATTGCGACTTCAACAAAGTCTTGCGACTTGTAGTCGATCGCCAAATCTGCGCCGAGCGCCAAACACGCATCGCGCTTGCCCGCCGAACAAGTCACAACAACATAAGCGCCAATCGCCTTGCAAATCTGAATTGCCGCAGTGCCCACGCCTGAAGCGCCGGCATGCACGAGCGCCCATTGACCGGCTTGCAAGTTCGCCTGACACACCAGCGCATCCCACGCAGTCAAAAAAACTTCGGGTATCGCTGCCGCATTCTCCAAAGCAATATTCTGTGGCACACTAATTGCTTGCATCCCAGGCACGACCAAATATTCGGCATACGCCCCACCACTAACAATGCCCATCACAGGGTCGCCGATTTTCCAGTTGCTAACAGAACTGCCACACGACTCAACCGTGCCCGCAAATTCGAGACCTGGTATTTCGTGTGCACCAGGAAACGGATCCGGATAAAAACCCATACGTTGCATCAAGTCGGCGCGATTCAACGAAGTCGCGCGCACCTTGACCAAGATCTCATCGTCTTTGGGTGAGGGTATTTCTAGATCAACAACGCTGAGCACGCTCGGGTCACCATGCTTGGTGATCACAACTGCGCGCATTTACTATTTCGACATCTTTTCAATCAAGCGTCGGTCTACAGCCGCCAAAAATTGCTGGGTCGTCAACCACGGTTGATTTTTAGAAACTAGCGCCGCCAAATCTTTCGTCATCTCGCCGCCTTCGACTGTCTCAACACAGACTGCTTCGAGTTTCTCGGCGAATTCGATTACGGCTGGCGTGTTGTCGAGTTTGCCACGATGAATCAACCCGCGTGTCCACGCAAAAATCGAGGCAATCGAGTTCGTTGATGTCTCTAAACCTTTTTGGTGGTCGCGATAGTGACGAGTCACGGTGCCGTGTGCCGCTTCAGACTCAAGCACTCGCCCGTCTGGAGTGGTCAATACTGACGTCATCAAGCCCAACGAACCAAAACCCTGGGCAACAATGTCTGACTGCACATCTCCGTCGTAGTTTTTGCAGGCCCACACATATCCGCCTTCCCAACGCATCATGCAAGCAACCATGTCGTCGATCAAGCGATGTTCGTAAGTCAGTTTGCGCTTCTCGAACTCGGTCTTGAACTCAGCCTCAAAAATCTCCTGGAAAATATCTTTGAACCGGCCGTCATATGCCTTAAGAATCGTGTTCTTGGTGCTCAAAAATACGGGAAAGTTGCGCTGCAAGCCATAGTTGAATGACGCGCGCGCAAAACTGCGAATCGATTCGTCGAAGTTATACATGCCCATCACGACACCAGCCGCTTTGAAGTCGGCGATCTTCATTTCAACCGGCTTGCCACCGTCTTGCGGCACATAAGTCATCGTCACCGTGCCTGCGCCAGGCACTTTAAAATCTGTTGCCTTGTATTGGTCGCCGTGAGCATGACGACCAATCACGATCGGCTTGCTCCAATGCGGCACCAATTTGGGAATGTTCTTGCAAATTATCGGCTCGCGAAATACGACGCCGTCCAAAATGTTGCGAATCGTGCCATTCGGCGACTTCCACATCTGCTTCAAGTTAAATTCCTTGACGCGTGCCTCATCTGGGGTGATTGTCGCACACTTCACACCGACACCGTGCTTCAAGATTGCGTTCGCCGCATCGATGGTTACTTGGTCGCCCGTCACATCCCGGTTCTCGACGCCCAAGTCGTAATAGTCGATATTGATATCTAGATACGGCAAGATCAAACGATCTTTGATGAACTTCCAGATGATTCGTGTCATCTCGTCGCCGTCAATATCCACGACTGGATTCACGACTTTAATTTTGCTTACCATCTGTCTCCGCCGTTTTCGTTAAATTTGCAGTTCTTATTTGTTTACAACTTACTTGTAGCGTACAACCTGATGGATTTCGCCTGGACATCCGAACAAGTCGCATTACGCAAAAAAGCTCGTTCGGTTGCCACAGATGCGGTTGATAAATACGGTCGATTCAATGACACGTGGATGAACGGTTACTCGCGCGAATTTTCGCTCGAGCTTGCCAAACATAAATGGATCGGCATGACATGGCCCATCGAATACGGCGGTGGGGGCCGACCGCCAATCGAGCGACTGATCGTCGGCGAAGAAATGATCAGTGCGGGTGCGCCGATTGCGGCATCGTGGTTCGCTGACCGACAGATGGGCCCAGCGCTTATTAGTTACGGCACCAAAGCGCAGCAAGATGCTTTCTTGCCAAACATGCTCTCAGGCGAAACAACTTGGTGCATCGGCATGAGCGAGCCAAACTCGGGCAGCGATTTGGCTTCGTTGAAAACCTTTGCAGCCCGAGACGGCGACGAGTTCGTGATCAACGGCCAAAAAATCTGGACAAGCTTCGGCGAACTTGCCGACTACTGCTATTTGATTTGTCGCACGAGCAACGATGGTTCAGCCCATGAGGGCATCAGCGAAATCATCGTGCCAATGAACACGCCAGGCATCGAAGTGCGCACGATTAAAGACATGACTACGAACAGCCACTTCTGCGAAGTGTTCTATACCGATGTTCGTGTGCCGGCGACGAATCTGGTCGGCACACCAGGCGGAGCATTTAAACAAACAATGCGTCAACTTGAGTTTGAGCGCGGTGGCATTGATCGGCTTGTTTCTAATCACGCTCTTTACAAAATGGCGATCGAACGAGCCGACCGCAAAGATCCATTAATTCGCCAAGAAATCGCCGCACTCGAAACCGGCTATCGCATCGGTCGCATCTTGGTCATCCGCGAAGTTCTGCGCCAAGCACCGAGTGGTTTTTCTGCTGCCACCAAATGTTTTTGTACCGAACACGAATGGCGCGTCGCCCAATTCGTCAGCAAAGTTTTCGGCGCCCGTGCTTTGTTATGGGACGACATAACTCAGGGGCTCGCCTACGCATCCGCCTACACAATCATGGGTGGCACATCAAATGTGATGCGCAACATTCTCGGCGAGCGCACTCTCGGCCTCCCCCGCGAACCCAAATAATTCGGTTCTCTCGCATCCATCCCTCATCGTTTAATATTGCTAAGTGTCTTCCCATCCGCTTGAGCTCTCGGCACGAGTGATTGAATCAGGCATTGTTGATGAGCGTCTCAATCGCGTAACGAACGAAATCACCGAACTCGCCGAGAATTTGGCGATCGTCGAAAGTTTCAGCCACAGCGCAATTTTTGACACTGGTGACGGCCTGATGTGCTTCGATGCATCAGGTGCGGGCAGTGGCAAAGATGTGGTCAAGTCGATTCGCTCTTGGCGCAAAGACAGAATCTCGAACTTGATCTACACGCACGGTCATGCCGACCATATCGGCGGCAGTTTTGCATTTGCAGCCGACGCAACCGAGCGCAAGTTCAAAAAACCTCATGTCATCGGCCACGAGAATGTCAACTCGCGAATCGACCGCTACAACGAAACAAGTGATTGGAACATACGGATCAACCAGCGCCAGTTCGGCGGCATCCCCAGCGACATGGGCTTGAGCATCGGCGAGAATTTGCAACGCTTTTTGCCACGATCAACAATGCGACCTGATCAAACTTTTCGTGAGTCACACGAGTTCACGGCTGGGTCGACGAAAGTCGAATTACATCATGCTCGCGGCGAAACAGACGACCACTTATGGGCATGGTTGCCAGAAAAAAAATGGCTATTTTCAGGTGACTTCGTTATCTGGAACTACCCCAATGCCGGCAATCCGCAGAAAGTTCAACGCTATGCCTTCGAGTGGGCACAAGCGTTGCGACGCATGATCGATCAAGGCCCCGAGTTGCTCGTGCCGGCACACGGCCTACCAATTGAGGGTAAAAAACGAATCGCCATGGTTCTCGACGACATTGCGACATCTCTTGAAAGTCTTGTCACGCAAGTTATCGAAATGATGAATCGTGGCGAGACTCTCGACTCGATTATTCACACGGTCAGGGTTCCACAAAATATGTTAGATAAACCATATATGCGTCCGCTTTATGACGAACCAGAATTTGTCGTCAGAAATATTTGGCGACTGTATGGCGGTTGGTGGGACGGTGCCGCATCACGGCTCAAGCCCGCACCAGACAGTCAAGTTGCCATCGAACTGGCAAATCTTTCTGGCGGCGCAGAAAACCTGATGAAACGCGCACTCGAACTGATGACGAACGGCGACATTCGCTTGGCTTGTCACCTTGCCGACTTTGCTGGCTGGGCTGCACCCGAAGATCCAAACATTCACGCCAACCGCGCGGCTATCTACGAGCAGCGACGCAAGAGCGAACTCTCGTTGATGAGCAAAGGCATCTTCAAAGGCGCCGCCCGCGAATCGCAAGCAATCGTCGACAAAAAATAAATTGTGGGCGCGACGGGGCTTGAACCCGGGACCTCCACCATGTCGAGGTGGCGCTCTACCAACTGAGCTACACGCCCTTACTGACCTGTCATCATAGCGTGCGGGTTTGTCGGTCAAAAGGTTGAAGTGAGACAATAGAAGTCGCACATTACGAACTGGGGTTGTATGTCGAAACTAACTCTCAAAGATCTCTTTGCCGCAAAAGGCAAACGACACTTGACACAAGTTTATGTGCGCACACCAAATGAAGCCTCCGCGTGTGAAGAAGCAGGCATCGACATGCTCGTCGCCGCTGAACTTCACGACGGTCAATCAAGTGACTATGTCGGCATTCGCAAAGCAGCCCCGAATACATTTCTCACGATTGGTTTGGCGATCAACACCTATACAAGTCAGAGCGAAATTCTACGTAACGCATATCGACTCATGGGTGTGGGCGCCGACACACTTTATTGCGGATACGGCATGCCCACAGTCAAAGCACTCGCCGACGAATACATCCCTGTAGTTGGCCACGTTGGCCTCGTGCCATATCGCAACTCGCCGTTTGGCGGCATGAAAGCAGTCGGCAAAACCAGCGACGAAGCGTTACGTGTCTACGAACTTACAAAGCAATACGAAGATGCCGGCGCAGTTGGCGTAGAAATGGAAGTCGTGCCCGCACCAGTTGCAACCGAAATTTCAAAGCGCACAAAAATGCTGATCATCGGCATGGGCGCCGGTCTCGATTGTGACGTGCAATATCTTTTCGCCACAGACATTCTTGGCGACAACGAAGGCCATGTGCCTCGGCACTCAAAGGTCTATCGCGACTTCAAGACCGAATACCACCGTCTACACCGTGAATCAGTGGCGGCGTTCCAAGAGTTTCGCAGCGATGTGCTCACTGGCGCCTACCCGACGAAAAACAATGAGGTGGCGATCGAGAAAAAAGAGTTTGACGCGTTTCTTAAAGCAATTAAATAGCGTCGATCAAACGCAGCGCGACTTCGTTGGCCAGCAAGCGACCGGCACGAGTCAAAACGATGCGATCGTTCCGTCGCTCGAGCAACTCGCTCATCTCATCAAGATCAACATCACTGAACGAACCAAGTGGCACACCGTCACGAGTGCGCACCAACAACTGCAACATCTCGCGCTTGCTTGTTTGCGCATCAAGCGTCTCGCTCGACGACTCTGGCGACTCGCCAGCCCTGACAAGTTCGATATATCTTTCGGGTGTGCGCACATTCCACCAGCGACGGCCATCCAAATGTGCATGCGCCGCACTACCAAAACCCTCGTAATTGCCTTGTTGCCAGTAGAGCGAATTGTGTTCACACTCGTGATCTGAGACTGCCCAGTTAGAAATCTCATAATTTTGCAAACCGTACGCCGAAAAAACATCGTCGCATAACAAATATTTATCTGCCTGATCATCGTCATCGGGATGACGATCGGGCTGAGTTGCCAACACCGTGTTCGGTTCAACCGTCAACCCATAAGCCGAAACATGTGGTGGATCAAGCGCCACGACATCGTTCAATGTCCGCGACCAATCATCAAGCGTCTCGCCCGCCGCGCCATAAATAATGTCGAGATTAAAAGTCTCAAACCCTGCCTCGCGCACAAACGACACCGAACGTTTTACATTCTCAGGATTATGAGTTCGTCCAAGTGACTTCAACACATGATCAACCGTCGACTGCACACCGATGCTGATTCGATTCACGCCGCCCGCACGAAACGTCTGCATCATCTTAAGTGTGATGTCGTCTGGGTTGCACTCGACCGTCACTTCGGCACCTGATGCAAGCGGTATCTCAGCCAACACACTCATCAACTCGGTAGCGGGCACAAGTGTCGGTGTGCCACCACCGATGAACACACTCGTGGCTCGCGGCATCGCATTGGTAACGCTGCGTCGAATGTGCGTGCGCAACGCTGCCAAATAGTCAGTCGTCAGTTGATGCCGATCAGTAAACGTTGCAAACGCACAATAGTCACACTTTTTTGCACAAAACGGAATATGAACGTAGACACCAAAGCCAGGGTGCATGAAAGTTAACTTTGTGTCGTCGGCGGCACGAACAGCAAGTCAAGTTCGGCTAATTTTGCGCCCACTTCATCCACGGCAATATCCAGCATTACTGCAATCGCCCGCGTGTCGTGTGCTCGCACGGTTATAACTTTGCCATTGAAGTCTTGTCGTTGCACCTGAATCATCCTCAAGAACCGCTCAAGCATCTTGAACTCGATGCCTTCTCGCGTCGAAAGTTTGGCCACATCTATGCGCAACTTCGTCGGTGCCGACGCGCCGGGTTGATTATCTTCAACTCGCATCGGGTCGCGCGGCAACAACTGGTCGATCGTGACGCCATAAAACTTCGCCAAGCGCTCGAGACGCGGCACCGAAATCGCCCGTTCACCGCGCTCATATGCGCCGAGCACCGAGGCTTTAAATTCTTCGCGTGACTGCGTCTCTACTTCGCTCAAAGACAAATTTTTCTGCGAGCGAATCGACCGCAAGCGCTCACCCACCATCCGAGAAAACGGAGACTGCTCGAGCATCTCGTCGTCAGATGGAGTCATATCTATGTCAGCTTCCTTTGTTTCGGTAACTTGACATTAGAACAGCCGCGCTGATGGCCGCAGTTTCTGCACGCAAAATCGTGTCGCCAAGCGAGACAATACTTTTACCTACAGCGATTTCTTCTTCTGTGAACCCACCTTCGGGACCAATGGCGATGGTTCGATGCGAAGAATCAATTGGCGAGCCACTCGGGTCGCCCACGCATACATTTGCAATCTCGCTCAACACCGTGACATCACTAATTTTCGGTAACCACACTCGCCGCGACTGCATCGCCGCTTCGCGGGCCACAACCCGCAGTCGTTCGAGGTTCTTGTTCGCCCGACCGGCATCCCATCGCACGACACTGCGAGTGGTCGGTGCCAGCACGATCATTTCGTCAATGCCGATCT
>CAMBWL010000033.1 GCA_945871625.1 Bifidobacterium breve | reverse complement strand
GTTCTCGACCAAAACTCCCGCGCTTGTCAAGCGATTGAGTATCGAAGATTTGCCGGCGTTCGTGTAGCCGACGATTGCGACCGAGCCCAGACCACTGCGCTCGCGGCTTTTGCGTTGCTCTTGACGATTTTTTTGCAGATTGTCAAGTTGATGATCGAGTCGACTGATGCGCTCACCGATGCGCCGACGATCGACTTCAAGTTTGGTTTCACCAGGGCCTCTTGCGCCGATGCCACCTGCCTGCTGCGAGAGACCCGCTTTGGCGCCACGACGAATTCGTGGCAATCGATAGCGCAGCAGCGCCAACTCGACTTGTGCCTTACCTTCGAGCGTGTGAGCATTTTGGGCAAAGATATCCAAAATTACCGCAGTGCGATCCAGGGCCGTGCGACCGAGAAGTTTTTCTAAATTAAATTGCTGACCAGGTGAAAGTTCATTGTCGAATACAACCGTGTCCGAGTCAAGGGCCAAACAAAGCTCTTTGAGTTCTTCGACTTTGCCTTTACCAATGTAATACGCACTGTCGGGTGCATCGCGTCGCTGAGTAATTCGCGCCACTTCATCTGCCCCAGCCGTATCGATCAATTGTGCAAGTTCATCTAACGACTCTTGAGTTTCGTCGTCGGTGCGACCTGGCATCATCACGGCGACCAAAATTATTCGCTCTCGAATGCCACGCGAGATGAGTGTCGAGCCGAGTGCCTCTTGATACGGCGTGTTCACAGCGCGCTCACAGAACTAACTCGAGATTATGACGCGAAGAAAAGTTTGCCGGGCCGACGAGAGTCACATGACCAGTCTGAGGGTGATTCAGCCGAACGGTTGCATCTCCGCCTGGTTGATGAACGAGCACTTCTCGCACCGACGCCGGCACCAAGCCCCACTTGCTCGCCGCCCACGCGCTGGCACAAGCGCCCGTGCCGCAGGCCTGGGTGATGCCTGCACCACGCTCGTGTACGCGCATGGTGATGGCGTGACTCTCAGGACCAGGTTCGACGATTTCAAGATTAATTTGCGGAATCTTGCGACCGATTTCCAACAAATCGACGACACTTACATCTTCAACGCCAACTACGGCGTGCGGGTTGCCAACCGAGATGTGCATCACGGGGCGATTCGGGTCGCTACCAATATCTGACCAGTTTTTTGGTTCATCAATTTTTTTGATGGGTCCCATGTCGACACTGGCTCTCACTTCGTCTTGCGAAACGGGCTCTACATCCACAACCCGATCGCCTTCATCTGTTGTCACCGTGTAACTCACTGCGGTCTCGTGGCCATCTGCATCGAAAGCCGCTTGCGCCAGGCAACGAATGCCGTTGCCGCTCATTTCTGCGCGCGAGCCATCTTGATTGAACAATTGCATCCGCAACTTGAAATCTGCGACTCGCGACATCAACAACAGTCCATCGGCGCCGATCCCAAGCGTGCGATCACACCATTGTCGGGCGATTTCTGACCAGTCGATTTTTTGTAAAGCTGCCGAATTTTCGCGACTTATTTGTGACGTGTCGAGAACCAAAAAATCGTTTCCTAGACCGTGATGTTTGGTGACGACAACTTGCATGATGATTTCTGTCTAGCGTAAATGCTTGGCGATTATCGGCATAATTTCAGTCACAGGGTCTTCGCTTATTGAAACCCACTTGATGCGCGGATCTCGTCTGAACCACCGTTCTTGGCGAACTGCAAATTGACGGGTGTGAGTGATCGTTTCGGCTACGGCTTCGTCCAGACTCATGTTGCCGTCTAAATGTTGCAAAAGTTCTTTGTAGCCAAGTGCCTGCGCCGCCGTGCGCGAAAGACCCTGCTTCGAGTTGCGCAGCGCCGTGACCTCGGCAACCAGCCCGGCGTTGATCATCGCGTAGACCCGATCAGCGACGCGTTGGGCAAGTCGATCACGACTCCAACGCAAGCCGATTTGAATCACACCATTTTCAGGATAGGCACTCGTGCCCGGACCAAAACTGCTGAACGGTCGCCCGCTGCCGATGCAGACTTCAAGTGCTCGAATTATTCGTCTTCGATTCGAGCGTTCCATTTTTTCGGCGGCAATTGAATCAAGTTCTGTTAGGCGTTCGAATAAAGCCTGCGTATTGGCTTCTGATTCGAGTGTCGCACGAATTTCAAGAAATTCTCCGGGCAAAACCAAGTCGTCGATGACTGCGGTGAGGTAGAGCCCCGTGCCGGCCACCAATAGTGCTCGTCCGCCCAATTTGTGGATTTGTTCAAGCGCATCTGTCGCACTCTTTTTGAATTCGGCGACAGTGAATCGCTCGTGGCTGTCGACGACATCGATGCAGTGATGAGCCACGAGAGCCTGATCTTGCTCGGTCGGCTTGGCGGTGCCGATGTTCATGTCGCGATATACCTGCATCGCATCGACTGCGACGATGTGCACGGGGCTAGATGTCGTTGTCTCGGCCTGAGCGACTGCCATCGCAACCGATGACTTACCACTCGCGGTTGGGCCGACGATTACGACTGGTTTACGGACGAGATCGTTCATGATCGAATTATTTGGCGCTGAACTTAGTTCGCACTCGACACGGCGAGTCGCAACTTGTGTTTCGGTGCTTCACCCACCTCGATCAATCTTCCTGACAAGTGAAATCGTGCCGCATCTGTCACTTCAACTTTGGCATAGGTGCCGACACGCAGACTCTGGGGCGAACTGAAGTGCAAGATCTTGTTTTGCCGAGTGCGACCAGTTGTCAGTTCTGGATTCTTTTTGCTCATGCCTTCGACAACGACTTCTTCGATCCGACCAATGCGCTCGCGATGTTTTATGACAGCCGAATGGTCAAGCACGATTTTTAATCGCTCATACCTTTCGACTGCCACAGCCGGATCAATAAATTGGTCGGTCATCTGCGCCGCCGTGGTGCCAGGACGCGGCGAAAAAATAAACGAGAAAGCCGAGTCGAAGCAGGCCTGCGCACAAACTTCGACGGTCTGCAAGAAATCTTCTTCGGTCTCGCCCGGAAAGCCGACGATCACATCGGTCGTGACCGCAAGATCGCTGATCATCTGTCGGGCTTGGGCCAGACGACTCAAATAGCGCTCCGCCGTGTAGCCACGATGCATCAGCGCGAGCACCTTGTCTGAGCCCGACTGCATCGGATAATGCAGGTGCTCGACAACATTTGGTGTCTCGGCCATTGCCAGCAAAGTGTCTTCGCGCATGTCTTTGGGATGTGGGCTCACAAAACGCACCCGAGAAATGCCCGGTATCGCACCGACACTACGCAACAGTTCGGCGAATTGCGGTTTGGGTTTGACCGTGTTGTCGCCCGCTGCTCGCGCTGACATCGCCAGATCACGACCGTAACTGTTGACATTTTGGCCGATCAATGAAATTTGCGTTACGCCACTTCGCACGAGTGACTCGACTTCTGTCAAAATTTCTGCGCTAGGGCGAGAGATCTCTTTGCCACGCACGGCCGGCACGATGCAGTAAGCGCAAGTGTTATCACAACCAATCTGAATCGTCACCCACGCGTTATACGAAACTTCACGACGCATTGGCAACGCGCTCGGAAACATCGTGTGGTCATCGAGCACCGCTTCTTCGAGAATCTCGGTGACTGGTCGACCGTAACGAGTTTGCTCGAGCAACTCGGCTGCGCGATGCACGTTGTGCGTGCCGATGACGACATCGACATAAGGTGCTCGCTGACGAATCGAATCGCGATCTTTTTGAGCCAGACATCCGGCGACGAGAATCTGACGATCGTCTTTTTCTGTCTTCCAGTTCTTCAACTGGCTGAGTGTGCCGTAGAACTTGTCGTCGGCATTCTCACGAATGCAACAAGTGTTGATGACCACGACATCGGCGCTTGCGACGCTGTCGACATTTACCATGCCGTCTGACTCGAGCAACCCCGAGATGCGCTCAGAGTCATGTTCGTTCATTTGGCACCCAAAAGTGCGAACGAAATAGTTGCGAGTCACGACCTGGCTATTTTAACGGCGCGATTAACGGCGCGATTAACGGCATGATTTCATTGCGGCAGGTGGGCCAATTGCGACCCACCTGCCTCAATGGCAGTAGCAAAACTAGAGTTCGATTGGCTCGTCGTCTTTGGCCGTGAAAGCTTTCTTTGGCGCCTTTTCAGCGGCGGGTTTTGCCGGCACTGATTTTGCTTCGGCGGTTTGGGTAGTTGGTGTTTCGACAACCGGCATCGATTGCTGACGCACACGATCGGCCATTTGCACCATCACTTCGGTATTTTCTGCCAGGAATAGTTTGGCGTTTTCACGACCCTGACCGAGTTGTTCTCCGTCATATGTGAACCATGCGCCGGATTTTTTGGCGATGCCCATCTCGACTGCCATGTCGAGCACTGCGCCTTCACGGCTGATGCCCTTGCCGTACATGATGTCGAATTCAGCTTGCTTAAACGGGGGCGAAACTTTGTTTTTGACGACTTTCACACGAGTGCGCGAGCCCACGACTTCGACGCCATCTTTGATTGTTTCTATGCGACGAATGTCGAGGCGTACCGACGAATAAAACTTAAGCGCACGACCACCGGGTGTTGTTTCTGGTGAGCCGAACATTACGCCGATTTTTTCGCGCAACTGGTTGATGAACACAGCCACAGTGTTTGACCTGTGCAAGTTGGCTGTGAGCTTGCGCATTGCTTGGCTCATTAAGCGAGCCTGCAAACCCATGTGACTATCGCCCATTTCGCCTTCAATTTCGGCTCGTGGTGTGAGCGCAGCAACCGAGTCGATGTCGACAACGTCAAGCGCACCTGAGCGCACCAACATGTCGACGATTTCGAGTGCCTGCTCGCCCGTATCTGGCTGTGAGATCAACAAGTTGTCGGTATCAACACCGATCGCCTTGGCATAAATAGGATCCATTGCGTGTTCTGCATCGACGTAGGCACAAATGCCGCCGTTGCGTTGGGCTTCGGCCACGATGTGCATCGCCAAAGTTGACTTACCCGACGATTCTGGACCGAAGATTTCAACAATGCGACCGCGTGGAACGCCACCGATGCCAAGAGCGATGTCAAGCGGAAGAGCACCTGTTGGAATGAACTCAATCTCGAGACCTTGCTTATCGCCCATGCGCATGATCGAACCTTTGCCGAACTGCTTATCAATTGCCCCGAGGGCTACCTCGAGGGCTTTGTCTTTTTCGCTGCTCATTTTGTGTTGCCTTTCATTTGGTTGAAATTAATCGTTGTTTTGGGGGAAATTTGTTTATGTTTAGAAAATGGCACCCTAGGTAATGGGTGTTGCAGGCAACCCTACACACGAACAGATGTTCGGTCAAGCATCTTAAACCCTATATGGCATAAGCCTTTCAGCCTGGCTTTAAGACGCCTTAAAGATGGTCGCCTGCTGTCACGAGCCAAGCGCTATTCAGGTTTGCGCGATGAAATTATTTTTTAGATGAGAAGTTCGTCAACAAATTCTTGAAAAACATTTGCGTAATTTAGCGTCTCAGATTCACCATGCAGAATTGAAATCAACCACTGGTCGTCGAGACCTGGTGGAAGAAGCGCTCCGCGATTGATGCCGTGCATCCACTGCGCGAACGCCAGATCAAAATCGGTGGCTTTGTAGTCACGATAATTTTGAATCGGTTCGCGCGACCAAGTGACGCAACCTTTGGCGCCGAATTGCACGACGTGCGCGTCGATGCCGGCGCGATCGATCACATCCGTGCAGGCGTCTACAAGTTTCGTGTTTAGATCAATTGCTTTTTGTGTGGCTTCGCGTGTGCAAACTTGGCGCAACACCGCCTTGGCTGCAGCCATGCACAATGGGTTGCCGTTGTATGTGCCGAGATGCACCACCTTGCCGCTGGTTATCGTGTCCATATATTCGCGTTTGCCACCAAATGCACCGAGCGGCAAACCGCCACCGATTGACTTGGCAAGAGCGACAAGATCGGGCGTGACTCCGAGAGTGCCGGTTGCGCCACCCCAACCAGATGTGATGCCCGTTTTTACTTCGTCGAAAATCAACAGCGTGCCGTAGCGCTGAGTGATTTCGCGAACTGCTTGCAAATAACCAGGCAACGGCATGCAGATGCCGATGTTTTGCATAACTGGCTCGACGATGAAACACGCCACATCGCCCGCTCGCAAAATATCTTCGAGCGCTTCTGGGTCGTTATACGGCACAACGAGCGTCGTTTTGATCGTGTCAGCCGTGATGCCAGCACTTGACGGTACCGAAAAAGGTCTGCGCGCGGGGCCGGCAACTGCGATCGGTGGCTTCATCGAGATCATCACTTCGTCGTGGTGACCGTGATAACCGCCTTCGACTTTGACGATTTTGTCTCGGCCAGTTGCGGCGCGTGCGACGCGAATTGCGTCCATCGTGGCTTCGGTGCCCGAGTTCGTGAATCTCCAAAGTGGTAATCCATAGCGCTCGGCGAGCATCTCGGCGACCTCGGCATTGTCTTCACAAGGCGACACAAATAGCGTGCCGATGTCTAGTTGCTTATCGATTGCTGCGCGCACGAGTGGGTGTACATGGCCCGAAAACAGCGCGCCAAAACCCATATCGAAATCGGTGTAGCGATTGCCGTCGACGTCCTGCATCCACGAACTGCCAGCCGAAGCGATGACGATTGGATACGGGTCATACGACTGAAAATTCGACGGTACGCCCAGGGGCAAACTCTTGCGGGCCCGCTCGACGGCGCGTTGCGAGCCTTTTGTGCGTTCGGCGTACAACGCAAGCTCTCGGGTTGTTATCTCCCTTGCACGTTGTGCAAGTGGTGAAAACAGCGTGGAATCCATCGCTGTCATGGTTATCAACTCCAGTATTTAGTTGGCTTTAGTGTAGCCGTGGTCATCAGCGCAGCAGAACTCGCAAACTCAAGGATTCATAGGGTTCGGCAAGATTTAATTTGCGCGCGAATCACAAATGTGCGTTGGGGCGACCACATATCTATGGCACACTTAATTGTTCGTGGTGGGCGTAGCTCAGTTGGTTAGAGCGCCAGGTTGTGGTCCTGGAGGTCGGGGGTTCGAGACCCCTCGTCCACCCCAACAAAATTTCGCGCTTTTCGGCGTATCACCATGATCTATTAGAGTGGCGAGGCGTTATCGCTTAAGGCGTTGTCGCTCCTCTAGCTCAGTTGGTAGAGCAACGGACTCTTAATCCGCAGGTCCTGGGTTCAAATCCCAGGGGGAGCACTTAATGAACATAGTCGTTGTGCTTGGCCATCCGAGTGCCGACAGTTATTGTGCGGCAATTTTTGATGGGATAATTGGCGCGCTCGAATCACAGCGCGCGCACAGCATCACGGCGATTCGCTTGGCTGACGAGAAGTTCGCAACTGCAATATCGGCTGGCGAGCTTGCGGCATACGAAACCGCGACACCGTTGATAACCGACGAGACGCGACGCTACGCCGAAGTTCTTAAGCAAGCCGAGGCGCTGATTTTTGTCTACCCCACTTGGTGGTCTGGGCTGCCGGCACAACTCAAAGGTTGGCTCGAACGTGTTTTTGTGTTGGGTGTGGCGTTTCGGTTTAACGACAACAACAAGATTCGACCCAACTTGCACAATGTGCGTCACATTATTGGTGTCAGCACATACGGCTCGCCGTGGCGCTATGTGAAACTGGTCAACGACAACGGCCGACGAACTTTGACTCGTGCGATTCGTGCATCAACCGGCTTGCGCACGCGCACGATGTGGTGTGGCATCTACGCGCTCGACACTTGCACCGCCGAAGAGCGCCGAAAATTTCTCACCGACACGACGACAAAAATAGTCAATCGACTCGGCCGCAAAACGAGCGGGTCATGAAAGCGCTCGTAATTTATGTTCACCCGGTTGATGGCTCTTTCAACTGTGCGATTCGCGATGCGGTGATCAAAGGATTAACCACTGCCAAACATGATGTTCGCTTGCGCGACTTGTACGCCGAAAACTTCAACCCGTTCTTGAGCGCCGCCGAGCGCGCGCTGCACCACACGGCACCGACGACCCGCCCCGAACTCGCGCGAGATGTCGAAGATTTGCGCTGGTGCGAGGCGATCGTGTTTGTTTATCCGACTTGGTGGTCTGGTCTACCCGCGATGCTCAAAGGCTGGATCGATCGCACATGGATGAACGAAGTCGCTTGGGTCTTGCCCCCTGGTGCCAACACGATTCGCCCTCGCCTGACGAACATCACTCGTCTCGTGGCAGTCACGACGCACGGTTCTTCGAAGTTTATTAACGCGTTACAAGGCGAGCCGGGCAAGCGCACAATTTCGCGTTCGATTCGCGTGATGTGCAATAAGTTTTGTCGCGCGCGATGGATTGCGCTTTATGGTCTTGACAAATCAACATACGAACAGCGACAAAAACACCTCGCAACAATTGGTCAGC
Source organism: Bifidobacterium breve (assembly GCA_945871625.1). Lineage (GTDB taxonomy): Bacteria > Actinomycetota > Acidimicrobiia > Acidimicrobiales > Ilumatobacteraceae > BACL27. The sequence continues at coordinate 190 of CAMBWL010000033.1, read as the reverse complement.
GAGTTGTGCGCGCCTTGCGCTGAAGTGCGCTGACTGTTTCGATGTGTGGTGTGTGCGGAAATAAATCTAGAACTGTCGTCTGTTCGAGTTCATAACCGGCGTCGATCAACAAGCGCAGGTCGCGTGCGCCAGCAACGGCATCGCAACTGACTAAAACGATGCGCGACGCATTTGTTTCTGCGAGACGCGA
>CAMBWL010000032.1 GCA_945871625.1 Bifidobacterium breve | reverse complement strand
TCGCGCGAAGAACCTTCGCCGTAGTTTTGATCGCCAATTGCACACCACTGCACTTGCATCTTTTTGTAGCTTTTGGCGACTTCAGGATACGGACGAACTTGGTAGTCAGATCTGTCGAGACCTTCGCCGACTGCACCCGTGAACGCATTGACCGCGCCAGCAAACAAATTGCCCGAAATATTTTCGAGGTGACCACGAACCTTGAGCCACGGTCCTGCAGCGGAAATGTGATCGGTGGTGCACTTGCCTTTCGCTTTCATTAGCACCGGCATGAAAATAAAATCGTTGCCATCCCACTTTTCAAAAGGTTCGAGCAGTTGCAGGCGATCGCTATTTGGATCAACCACGACTTCGATGTTTGACCCATCGGCAGGTGGCGCGACGAATGTGTCGGCACCAGCGTCGTAGCCATTTTTTGGCAATACTTCGCCGAGCGGTGCAGCAAGCGAAACTTCAGAGCCATCGGGTGCGGTGATTGTGTCTGTAATCGGATCAAAATCAAGTCGGCCGGCAAGAGCCAGCGCGACAACAGTGTCAGGGCTAGTGACGAAACTCAGCGTGTTTGCCGAACCGTCGTTGCGTTTTGGAAAGTTGCGATTGAACGAACTGACGATCGTGTTTGTTTTTTCGGTGATCTCTTTGGAGCGCTCCCATTGACCGATGCATGGGCCACAGGCATTGGCCAGCACGGTTGCACCGATGGCTTCGAGATCGGCGAGCAGGCCATCGCGTTCGATCGTGGCGCGAATTTGTTCTGAACCAGGCGTGATCAACAATTCGGTTTTGGATTTTAATCCTTTTGATGCGGCAAACCGTGCGACCGAGGCGGCGCGGGTGATGTCTTCGTAAGAACTGTTGGTGCAACTGCCGATCAATGCCGAAGAAATTTCTAGTGGCCATTTATTTTCGGCTGCAGATTTAGCGACGCCGCTGCCGACGCGATGCGCTAGGTCTGGCGTATGTGGCCCATTAATCAACGGCTTAAGTGCTGAGAGATCAATCTCAATAGTCTTATCGTATAAGGCGCCCTCGTCGGGGCGAAGATGTTCGGCAACTTTGTCGGCCGCTGCAGCAATTTCGCTGCGACCAGTTGCTTGTAAATACTGCGCCATGTGTGCGTCGTAGCCGAACACAGAACAAGTGGCACCGATTTCGGCACCCATGTTGCAAATAGTCGCCTTGCCCGTTGCTGAAATTGTGTCGGCGCCTTCACCGAAATATTCAATTACGGCGCCGGTGCCGCCTTCGACGGTGAGAATACGAGCGACTTCGAGGATCACATCTTTGGGGCTTGACCATCCTGAAAGAGAACCGGTGAGTTTTACGCCGATGACTTTTGGCCAGCGCACGTTAAACGGAAAGCCGGTCATCACATCAACCGCATCGGCGCCACCGACACCGATCGCGATCATGCCGAGACCACCAGCATTGGGTGTGTGGCTATCAGTGCCAATCATCATTCCGCCTGGAAACGCATAGTGCTCGAGCACAACTTGGTGGATGATGCCGCTGCCTGGGCCCCAAAAGCCGATGCCGTATTTTGCCGAAACAGAACGCAAGAAGTCGTAGACCTCTTTATTGGTGTCGATCGCGACGCCCATGTCGATGCGTGCGCCGGCTTTGGCCAAAATCAAATGGTCGCAGTGCACGGTTGATGGCACGGCGGTTGTCGGCAAACCAGCAGTCATGAACTGCAATAACGCCATCTGCGCAGTTGCGTCTTGCATTGCCACGCGATCTGGTGCGAAATCGGCGTAGCTGCGTGAGCGTTCGAGTTCTTGCTTGGCTGGTTTCGTTAAGTGATTGATCAAAATCTTTTCGGTCAGCGTTAACGGCCGACCAAGTCGCTTGCGACCGAGAGCAACATTCTTTTTTAACTTTGAGTAAACATCCCTAACGAGTTCGATCGGGGTTCCTGCACTTGAAGTCATCAGTTTTTGGGGCTTTCGTTACTCAAGACTTTAATTTTACCATTTGTCCCAGTGAAGTACTTTTTCAAGCGGCAAACGTTTCGCCGGTTTGAAATCGGTTCCGATTGTGTAGGCAATTGGAAACAAACCACCCTGTGTGATTTTCTCATGGGGAATGCCGAGAATTTCTGCGGCTTTCTTTTCGCCGTCGAGAATCAGGTGAATTGTCGTCCAAGCAGAACCCATGCCGCGACTGCGCAGCGCAAGCATGAAACTCCAGACTGCTGGCAAGAGTGAACCCCAGCCGCCGGCGCCTGTTGCGACATCGACATTCATAAGACGACCTTCAATGCAAGGGATCATCATCATCGGCGCGCGATAAAACTCATCGGCCAGAAACATTGCTGAGTCGCGGACTTTTGGCATTTGCTCGATTCTCATATCGCCTTCGGCAAACTTGCGCCCAGGCAGGCTCGCGTAAAGCTTGAAATTTTCTTTGTAAATATCGGCAAGGGCTTTGCGCTTGGCAGCATCTTCGACGACGATCCAGTGCCAACCCTGGCTATTGCTGCCCGTCGGTGCCTGAAGTGCGAGGTTGAGGCACTCTTCGACGACCGCGCGCTCGACTGGACGGTCGAAGTCGAGGCGTTTGCGCACGCTGCGGGTGGTTGACAGAAGTTCGTCGTTGGTCAAGTTGAGTTTCATACCTTCAAGTGTGCCACGAGCCGGCGGAGATGCGAGACTTGTCTAGTTAAATTAATGTGTACTTAACAAGCAGGAGTAGTAATGGCGTCAACGACTGAAACCAAGAATTACAACGACCGAGTCATCGTGACGATCAGCCAATGCATAGCCGATGTGCGCCTTAATCGCGCCGACAAGCGCAATGCACTTGACCCAGCGATGTTCGATGCGATTGCCAAAGCAGGCAAAGATCTCGTGACGAATCGAGAAATTCGCGCGGTTGTGTTGTCGGGTAACGGCAATTCGTTTTGCGCAGGTCTTGACTTTGGAAGTTTTCAGTCGATGGCTGACGGTGGTGCTGGTAACTCTGAGAAGACGAAGTCGAACCAGAACTCTGGCGAAAATGCGGGGGCGATGCAACCTGATGCGATCACTCACATGGCGCACCAAATTTGTTGGGTGTGGCAAGAAGTACCCGTGCCAGTTGTGGCGGCACTGCAAGGTCATGCATTAGGTGGTGGCATGCAATTGGCGCTCGGCGCAGACATTCGAGTCGCGCATGCTGAAACACAGTTTTCGATGCGCGAAGTTCACTGGGGTTTGATACCCGACATGACGGGCACTTTGATGCTGTCGCGCCTGGTGAGCGACGATGTCGCCAAGGATCTGGTTTTCTCGGCACGAGTGATCTCGGGTACTGAAGCACACCAAGTTGGGGTCGTTACACGCCTTAGTGACAAGCCTCTTGAAACGGCGATGCAGATTGCTCGCGAAATTGCTGACCGCAGCCCAGATGCAGTGCGGGGCGCGAAGGCGCTGATCAACCGTCTTTCTAACGCAGGTGCCGCAGAACACTTCGCCGAAGAACGAAGAATCATTTATTCGCTAATTGGCAAGCCGAATCAGGTGGAAGCCGTGATGTCGAACTTTGAAAAAAGGCCGGCGAAATTTGTGTCGCCAACTGTCTAGACTTAAAATCTCGAGCCAGCGTCGTCTCGTTTAATCAGCCAATCGGTGGCTGAATTCAAACTTTAAGAGGCGACAATTTTGCAAGACACACCACAAGCGATAGGTCTTTACGACCCACGATTTGAGCACGACGCATGCGGTGTTTCGTTTGTCGTCGATATGCATGGTCGGGCGAGCCACGAGATTGTTGCGACAGGTCTTGGTGCGTTGTGCAGCATGGAGCATCGCGGTGCAACCGGCGCTGAAACACAGACTGGTGATGGTGCGGGCGTGTTGTTGCAGATTCCACACAGGTTTTTCAGCGCCGTCACAGATTTTGTTTTGCCGAGTGTCGGCAGTTACGGCGTGGGCTTGGCGTTTTTGCCACGCAATGAAAAACTTGCAACCAAGGCACGAGCACAAATTGAAGCGATCGTCTTAGAACAAAACTTGCGCACGTTGGGTTGGCGAAGCGTGCCGGTTGACCCGAGTTGCCTTGGCGCGAGTGCGCTACGCGTGATGCCGACCTTTATGCAGTTTTTTGTAGATGACCCAAACGGCACGAAATTGATTGACTTGGATCGAAGACTTTTCATTTTGCGCAAACGAATCGAACATGAACTACCACAAGAAATCAAAACATATTTTCCTTCGCTTTCATCGCGCACGTTCATATACAAGGGCATGTTGACCACGCCAGAACTGCAGATGTTTTTTACAGACCTGAGTGACGAGCGAATTGAGTCGGCCCTCGTTTTGGTGCACAGTCGATTTTCGACGAACACGTTTCCGTCGTGGCCACTCGCGCACCCTTATCGATATATCGCGCATAACGGCGAGATAAATACGGTGCAGGGAAATAGAAATTGGATGCGGACACGAGAGTCGCTGTTGGCGACCGATTTGATTCCTGACTTAGAAAAGGCCTTCCCGATCTGCACGATCGGTGGTTCAGACTCGGCGAGCTTCGACGAGGTGCTCGAACTTTTACATTTGTCGGGGCGAAGTTTGCCGCACGCGATGTTGATGATGATTCCTGAAGCGTGGGAGAACTCGACGACGATGTCTGATGCGAAGCGTGCGTTTTATCGATATCACGGTTCGTTGATTGAGCCATGGGATGGACCAGCCAGTGTTGCGTTTACTGACGGCACCTTGATTGGCGCCGTTTTGGATCGCAACGGTTTGCGACCGAGTCGATATTGGGTTACAGATGATGATCGCGTAATCATGGCCAGCGAAGTTGGCGTGGTTGACATTGACCCGGCGAAGATTGTCGCCAAGGGTCGGTTGCAACCGGGCAAGATGCTGTTGGTCGACACGGCACAAGGCCGAATTATCGGCGACGATGAAATCAAAGAGTCGCTGGCCAAGAGTGAGCCATACGAGCAGTGGCTAATCGAGGGTCAGGTTGAACTCGAAAAACTCGCCGATCGCGATCATCTCGTGTTCAGTCACGAGAGCGTGTTGCGTCGTCAACAAATGTTTGGCTACACCCACGAAGAATTGAAGTTGATCTTGGCGCCAACGGCGTTGACGAGTTCAGAGCCGATCGGGTCGATGGGCACCGATACGCCGATTGCGGTGTTGTCGACACGCCCGAGACTTTTGTTTGATTATTTCTCACAGATGTTTGCCCAGGTGACGAACCCTCCGTTGGATGCAATTCGCGAAGAGATCGTTACATCGGTTGGTTCGACTTGCGGACCAGAGAGCAACTTGTTGCAAGCCACCGCCGAGAACTGCAAGCAACTTGTGTTGCCGTTTCCGATTATTGACAACGATGAGTTGGCAAAAATCATTCACATCAATGACGACGGAAACTTTGAGCATCTGAAATCAGTCGTCGTGAGCGGTCTGTACCGAGTTGCAGAGGGCGCCGATGCAATGCGTGGCGCGATTGATGAGATTCGGGAGAAAGTTTCACGGGCGATTGATGCGGGTGCACGCATCATCGTGATTTCGGATCGCAACAGCGACGACACATTTGCACCGATACCAAGTTTGTTATTGACGAGCGCGGTTCATCATCATTTGATTCGACGAAAACAGCGCACAAAAGTTGGTTTAATTATCGAGACGGGTGACGCGCGCGAGGTGCATCACATGGCATTGCTGATTGGCTACGGTGCTGGGGCGATTAATCCTTATCTCGCCTTTGAGACGATCGAAGATCTGGTCAACAGCGGCATCGGTGAGGCTTCGAATGGCAATGAGTTGACCGGCATGTTCGGACTCGGGGCGATGGATGCCAAGAAAGCGATCAAGAACTACATCAAGGCTTCGGGTAAAGGTGTGCTGAAAGTGATGTCGAAGATGGGAGTATCGACTGTCGCGTCGTACACGGGGTCACAGATTTTTGAAGCGATTGGTTTGTCGCGTGAGGTGGTCGACGAATTTTTCACCGGCACTGTGTCTCGCCTGGGCGGTATCTCGCTCGACGAAATCGCCCAAGAAGTTGCGGCACGTCATGCGACTGCGTATCCGTCGCGACCGGGCCAACGGCGTCATCGTCAACTTGAACTTGGTGGCGAATATCAGTGGCGCAGAGAAGGGGAGCATCACTTGTTCAACCCCGAAACGGTTTATCGTCTGCAGCACGCCACCCGCTCTGGTCGTTACGACATTTTCAAGCAGTACACAAAATCAGTGGATGACCAGTCGCGAGTGTTGTCGACTTTGCGAGGTTTGTTCGAGTTTTCTGGCGCACGCGAACCGATTTCGATAGATGAAGTCGAGCCCGTCAGCGAGATCGTCAAACGCTTTTCGACTGGCGCAATGAGTTACGGTTCGATTTCGGCCGAGGCGCACGAAAACTTGGCGATCGCCATGAATCGCATTGGCGCCAAGAGCAACACGGGCGAAGGTGGCGAAGACGCCGAGCGATATGTCGTGATGTCAAACGGTGATTCGAAGCGCTCGGCGATAAAGCAAGTTGCTTCTGCGCGGTTTGGCGTGACGAGCGAATATTTGGTCAATGCCGACGACTTGCAGATCAAGATGGCCCAAGGTGCCAAACCTGGTGAGGGTGGCCAATTGCCGGCGCACAAGGTTTATCCATGGATCGCCAAGACTCGACACTCGACGGCCGGTGTCGGTTTGATTTCGCCGCCACCGCATCATGACATCTATTCGATCGAAGATCTCAAACAATTGATTCACGATTTGAAAAACTCGAACCCCGTCGCGCGAGTGCATGTAAAACTTGTCGCCGAAGTCGGTGTTGGCACTGTCGCTGCTGGTGTAGCCAAAGCAAAAGCCGATGTCGTATTGATTTCTGGTCACGACGGTGGCACTGGCGCTTCACCGTTGACTTCGCTGAAGCATGCTGGTGCGCCATGGGAACTTGGCTTGGCCGAGACACAACAGACTTTGATGTTGAACGGATTGCGTGATCGAATCGTCGTGCAAGCCGATGGGCAGATGAAGACGGGTCGTGATGTCGTGATCGCGGCATTGCTCGGCGCCGAAGAGTTTGGTTTTGCCACGGCGCCACTCGTGGTCAGCGGTTGCATCATGATGCGGGTGTGTCATTTAGATACGTGCCCGGTTGGTATCGCTACTCAAAACCCGGAATTGCGCAAGAAGTTCGCGGGCAAACCTGAATTCGTCGTCAACTTTTTTGAATTTATCGCTGCTGAAGTGCGCGAAATTTTGGCGCAACTTGGTCTTAGAACTCTGCAAGAAGCCGTCGGGCGAGTTGAGATGCTGGATGCCAGAGTCGCGGTTGATCACTGGAAGGCGCGCGGTCTGGATATTTCGCCGATTTTGATGCAGCCGCAAAATCCGTATAACCAGACACCTTTCAAATCGACAGCACAAGATCATGGTTTGAGCGATGCGCTCGACAACAAACTGATAGTCGATTGTGCCAAGTCGCTGAACGATGCGTTGCCGACGAGCAACGAATACAAGATCAATAACACGAATCGCACCGTGGGCACGATGCTCGGCTACGAAGTCACGAAGCGATTTGGGGCAAAAGGCCTGCCTGACGCGACGATCAAGCTGCGTTTTGTCGGCTCTGCCGGTCAGAGTTTTGGGGCGTTCTTGCCGAGCGGCATCGAGATGACACTTGAAGGAGACTCCAACGATTATCTAGGTAAAGGCTTGTCGGGTGGTCGAGTTGTTTTGCACCCCGACAAGCGAGCCAAGTTTGTTGCTCACGAAAATGTGATCGCTGGAAACGTGATTGGTTACGGCGCAACCAGCGGCGAGATTTTCATTTCGGGTGTCGTCGGAGAACGTTTTTGTGTGCGCAACTCGGGTGCGACTGCCGTTGTCGAAGGCGTGGGCGACCACGGGTGTGAATATATGACTGGTGGCAAAGTCGTGGTGCTCGGCATTACTGGCAGAAACTTCGCCGCAGGAATGTCTGGTGGTATTTCGTATGTTTATGACATCGACGGCAAATTTGAGTCGCGGGTAAACACCGAGTTGGTTGATCTCGTGATGCTTGAAAAAGATGATCTGAATTGGTTGAAGACGGTTATCAGCCGTCACGTTGCGTTGACCGGCTCGACGCGGGGGCAAGAAATTTTGGCTGACTCGAAGAAATCGTTTTCGTTGATTCGAAAAGTCTTGCCGCGCGACTATGCGCGTGTGATCGCCGAGCAGAAGAAGAAAGCGAAAGTAGGTTCGCGTGGGTGAGCCGACAGGTTTTTTGAAGTGGGATCGCCAAACGCCCAAGCGACGACGGATACCGGTGCGAGTGCAAGATTGGAAAGAGGTCTACGAACCGTTTGCGATTGAAGAGTTAACCCGGCAAGCGGGTCGGTGCATGGACTGTGGAATTCCGTTTTGTAATAACGGTTGTCCATTGGGCAATTTGATTCCGGATTGGAACGATCTCGTCTACCACGGAAATTGGCAAGATGCGATTGAACGCCTGCATGCGACGAATAATTTTCCGGAATTCACCGGTCGATTGTGCCCTGCCCCTTGCGAATCGGCGTGCGTGCTTGGCATCAACTCTGACGCCGTGACGATCAAACAAGTTGAAGTTGAAATTATTGATCGGGCATGGCGCGAGGGTTGGGTGACGCCACAGGTGCCATCGCATAAAACTGGCAAGCGCGTGGCTGTGATCGGATCTGGACCTGCGGGCTTGGCAGCGGCGCAACAACTGACGCGCGTTGGTCATGATGTGCTGGTTCTTGAGCGCGCCGATCGCATCGGTGGATTGCTTCGTTACGGAATACCTGAATTCAAAATGGAGAAGATAAACATTGATCGGCGCGTCAAACAAATGTCGGCCGAAGGCACAATTTTTCGCACGAATGCAACTGTTGGCGAAAATGTCGACATTGATGTTTTGTTGGCATCGCATGACGCGGTCGTGCTCGCTTGCGGGTCGACCGATTGGCGAGATCTGAATGTGCCAGGTCGTGAACTCAAGGGTATTTATCAAGCGATGGAATATCTGCCGCCGGCGAACAAGGTGCAGCAAGGCGACATTGCCGAGACGAGTATCTCGGCTGCCGGCAAACATGTGGTGATAATTGGTGGCGGGGATACGGGCGCAGATTGTTTAGGTACGGCGATTCGTCAAGGTGCCGCATCAATTACGCAACTTGAGATTTTGCCACAACCACC